>JAHLFI010000099.1 GCA_018883865.1 Candidatus Oceanisphaera merdipullorum | reverse complement strand
GAGGCCACCGGTGAAAACCACTCTTCTTTGCCGTAGACTTTCAGCTGCTCAGGTTTGGCTTGGTAACGCTCACTTAATAACGTAGCAAGCGCGGCGGGTTGGGCGGGCCACTGTTCGTCTTGTTCGGTGGCCATCACCACCCGCGCCGCACTGGATACCAAAAGGTGTACCTGCAAGTCGGCTTCGAGTAAGCGCTTTAATAACACCAGAGCATAAGGGGCGCCGGAGGCACCGGATAAAGCTAAGGTGATTTGCTGATTTCTCGAGTAATTCGACTCAACTTTAATTGTGTTCATGAGGCGGTTCCAAGCGCCAGCGCATCTAACAAGCGCTGATGAATGCCACCAAAGCCGCCATTGCTCATCACTAAAATATGGTCATTAGGCTGGGCGTCTTTTACTAGTGCCGCAATCAAGATGTCCAGATCCTCATGGATATCGCCTGCAGGGCAAGCATCGGCCACCGCCGCCAAGTCCCAATCAAGACCACTGGGTTTAAAGAAATAGGTCGCGTCGGCTAACTGCAGTGAGTCCGCCAGCGGCTGCTGATGAATGCCCATCTTCATAGTGTTAGAACGCGGCTCTAGCACCGCTAAGACGCGGCCTTGGCCATTAACTTGGGCTTTAAGGCCGGCCAAGGTGGTCGCAATGGCGGTGGGATGATGGGCAAAGTCGTCCCAAACGTGGATGTTATTAACCGCGCCTTTCAACTCCATCCGCCGCTTAGGCGAGACAAATAAGCACAGGGATTTAATAGCTTCATGCACCGGCACTCCCGCATGACGCGCCGCCGCCAAGGCCATCAGGCCATTGTTAACGTTATGCAAGCCGATACAGCCCCAATGCACTTCACCAACCCGTTGGCCGTCGACGAACACCGCAAAATGGCTACCATCCGCGGCCAAGGCTTTAGCTTGCCACTGACCACCTTCGCCAAGCAGTTCTACTTCACTCCAGCAGCCCATGGCCAGCACTTCATCTATGGCAGGCGTTTGGGTAGGCGCCAGCACGCGGCCGTGCCCCGGCACCATGCGTAGTAAATGATGGAATTGACGCTGAATAGCCGCAAGATTGGGGAATATATCGGCATGATCGAACTCAAGATTATTCAAAATCAGTGTGCTAGGTCGGTAATGCACAAACTTGGATCGCTTATCGAAGAAGGCGCTGTCGTACTCATCTGCTTCAATCACAAAAAACGGCGCATCCCCTAAACGGGCCGACACCGCGAAGTTACCCGGTACGCCGCCGATTAAAAAGCCCGGGTTCAGGCCACAGTCTTCTAAGATCCAGGCCAGCATACCTGCTGTGGTGGTTTTACCGTGGGTACCAGATACGGCTAATACCCAACGGTCTTGCAGTACGTGCTCCAGCAGCCATTGTGGGCCAGAGGTGTAAGGCAGGCGACGATTTAATACCGCCTCCACACACGGATTACCACGGCTCATGGCGTTGCCAATCACTACCAAGTCAGGTGTGTCGTCGAGCTGAGCGGGATCATAGCCTTCAATCAACTCTATGCCTTGAGCGGTAAGCTGAGTGCTCATGGGTGGGTAAACATTGGCATCACTGCCGGTAACCCGGTAGCCAAGTTGCTTGGCGAGAACGGCGATGCCGCCCATGAAGGTGCCACAAATACCGAGAATATGGATGTGCATAACGTGCCTCTGGCTGCTGTATTGGTTCCATTCTAACAATGTGGCCGCACTTTGGGCACTTGTATGGTGATCTCTGCGACACTAGTTATAATATCTACCTAGTAAGCATTATCCCTTGGTATAACCGAACCTGCCCGCTTAGCGTGGTAAACTCAAATTTAAGTTTATAACACACCATTAAAGGAAGTCTCATGAGCCTGAAGAACGTACCTGCCGGCCTTAATTTGCCAGAAGATATTTACGTAGTAATCGAAATTCCACAAAATGCGGATCCGATCAAATACGAAGTAGATAAAGACACAGGCGCGCTTTTTGTAGACCGTTTCATGTCTACGCCTATGTTTTACCCATGCAACTACGGCTATGTGAACCACACACTGTCACTGGACGGTGACCCTGTTGACGTTCTGGTACACACTCCGTATCCGTTAGAAGCCGGTTCTGTTATCCGTTGTCGCCCAGTTGGCGTGCTGCACATGACAGATGAGTCTGGTGAAGATGCCAAGATCATTGCCGTGCCACACACAAAACTGAGCAAAGAATACGAGCACATTCAGGACATCAACGATGTGTCTGCTTCACTGAAGGCGCAAATCCAGCACTTCTTCGAACACTATAAAGATTTAGAAGCCGGCAAGTGGGTGAAGTTGGAAGGTTGGGGCGACAAAGCCGCCGCCGAAGCTGAGATTTTGAGCTCTGCCGAGCGCTTTAATAAAGCATAAGTAACAAAGGCGAGCGTTCAAGCTTAACCAGCCTTTAATATTCTCTATTTAAAAAAGCCCTCAATTGATGAGGGCTTTTTTTATGTCCTTAAACACAGCCGTATCAAAGGCAGTAAGATCATGTGCATGTGCTTGGGTCAAGATAAGGGAAGATGAAAAGTGTACGTGGCACAGAAATGGCAATGAGTAACCAAAACCTCAGCTGTCATGCTGTTTATTCAGGGGGGAGCAGTGCTTTTAGCTAGAGAAGGGACATTAACCAGTGAGCAGATAATAGAGGTCAAAAACTGAGAGCTTGGCGCCCTTAACAATTAAAAATATAAGCCTGATCAACATCTTACGTTTTGAACGAGCTTATTCTATGATGGCAATTATGGTCGCTAAAATACCCAGACTGGATAAATAGCCCACCATTAACAGCACTCTGGCCACACTGGTTTTGTTCTTTGGATTTTGTTGCATATACATGCGCCACTCCATTTAAGATTTAGGCCACAATTTTAACATGGAAACAACATGGTTAACAATAGAAACTGATGATGCGAAAAACTGCAACACTCGATAATAAATTGAAGAATCGCAGGGCACTTTTACAGCAACTCGCCGAGCAAAGAGGCGTGGCTGGACTGCTGCGTGACGATACTAAAATCAGTTTTGGTGAACGTTTTAAAATTCGTCTCCAGCTGGATGAAGCGGCGCGGCAAAAAAATCTAGAAACCATAGTAGAGCTGGCAAGTAAGCAAGATAATGACGAACTAGCCAACGAACCAGATCCAGACTGGCTCAGTCATTTCCTTGAATTAGCTGAGAATATTCGCCATCCGGCCATGCAGCAATTTTGGGCCAACATTCTTTCTCAAGAGCTGCTCGAGCCCGGGCACTGTTCGATGCAGGCTTTAAGTCGTTTACAACTCATGACCCAAAAAGATGCGCTGTTACTGCAAAAAGCCAGCGCCCTCGCCTGCCATTTTGGTGACGATAACTTAAGGTTATTATTTGGTTACCAATATCGTACTTTGTTACAAGGCCAACGCCAGCAACGACTTAACCTAGGCCGTTATCGCCTGCCTTATGCGGGTATGTTGCAGTTATTTGAACTGGGTTTGTTACATCAGGCAGAATTAGAATCCGGTGAACTTTCCCAAACCGCCCCGCTGCGTGTGGTATTGAATAACCAGTCCATGACTCTACAGCCACAACGCAAAGGCATTCGACTCCTGTATTACCGCTTCACCACAGTCGGTAACGAGCTTGCGGGCCTGATCACCGAGACTACGCCCGCAGATTATCGTACCGATCTGCAAGATCTATTGGCGCCGCTGGGGCAATTGAAAGTTTAGTGTAAGACGCAGGCAAAAAAATACCGGAACGAGTCCGGTATAAAGGTGGTTTGCAAAAGGGTTTTATCTCAATTTTAATCTTGGCTTTTCTTATAGCTTCAAGCTGACGGCTTTCTGTTAAGCGTATTGTTCTTGGGCCTGTTCCGAAGCTTGAGTGTGTGCTGTCGCTTGCGGCTTAAACCAAGCCAGTGAGTCGGCCAAGGCGGCGACGTCGCCAATCACCATCAAAGACGGGCTGACCACTTGTTCGGCAAGCAAGCCTAACTCACTTAAGGTACCGCGCACTACGCGTTGTTGGGGCGTAGTGCCGCGCTCAATTAAGGCAACAGGCGTACTCGAAGCAAGACCATTTTCGATTAAGCGCTGTTGAATGTAGCCTGATCGCATTAGCCCCATGTAAATCACTAACGTCTGACGACTCTGCGCCAATGACGCCCAGTTTGGCTCTTTGCCATCTTCTTTACTGTGACCGGTAATGAAGATAGCGCTTTGCGCATGATCGCGATGCGTGAGCGGAATACCTGCATAGGCAGTCGCACCCGCAGCCGCCGTGATACCAGGCACTACCTGAAAAGGAATGCCTGCGGCTTTCAATGTTTCTAATTCTTCGGCACCGCGACCAAACATAAAAGGGTCACCGCCTTTAAGACGTACCACGCGCTTACCGCTGAGTGCTTGCTCGACCAGCAGCTGATTAATTTGGTCTTGCGGCACACTGTGATGACCGGCCTTTTTGCCAACGGCAATGAGCTCGGCTTCTGGGCGAATTAACGCCATAATTTCTGGCGAGACCAATTGGTCATACAGCACCACTTCGGCCTTTTGTAATTCATTTAATGCTTTAATAGTTAACAAATCTGGGTCGCCCGGGCCCGCCCCCACCAAAATCACCTCGCCGGTTTGGGGCTGAGTAATGGCCTGCTCTAACCAGTTTTCGGCTTGCGCCAATGCGCCTTGTTGTAGCAGTGTATTCAGGGTGGCATCGTCTTCTGCACGCGCCCAAAAGCGACGACGCTCATCACTCGTAGCGAAGGCAGCTTGCACCTTGGCCCGCAGCTTGCCGGCGGCACGACTTAGCTCGCCCCAGTGTTTAGGTAATAGCGCATCTAGTCGAGCCCGCAATAGACGCGCTAACCAAGGGGCATCGCCACCGGTACTAAAGGCCACTTGTAGCGGAAAACGCTCCACTATCGAGGGAAAGATCACTGCCGATCGCTTACTGTCATCGGCTTTATTGACCAATAAACCGCGGGAGTTGGCAGCCTGATAGACGCGAGCGTTCACTTCCTTGTTATCGGTAGCCGCCACGACCAAAAATTGCTGGTCTAGGTAGTGATCGTTAAATACATCATTTTGCCAAATAAATGTCGCTTGTAAGGCAAGTAGCTCGGGGCACAGTAAGGGCGCGACTATGGTTAGCCGAGCGCCACGAGCCAACAAGACTTTGGCCTTGCGCGCCGCCACCACACCTCCTCCCACTACCAAGCAAGGGCGGTGTTTGATTTTAATAAAGAGAGGCAGGTGTTCCATG
Organism: Candidatus Oceanisphaera merdipullorum; assembly: GCA_018883865.1. GTDB lineage: Bacteria > Pseudomonadota > Gammaproteobacteria > Enterobacterales > Aeromonadaceae > Oceanimonas > Oceanimonas merdipullorum. The sequence goes on along the minus strand of JAHLFI010000099.1, from coordinate 1,292 downwards.
AGTGTGTCCACTAATACGTTACAGTAGCCACACTATAAAGGATGGCTGCTAGATCTCAAAAGAATGGAAGATGATTTTTTATTACTGAAAAGCATAAGAGAAAGGTAGCGCCGAGGATGCTTTGTTGCTCTTTAGCTAGACACCGGGCGCTTGGCGCTCGATGTTGTTACTTGATCACTTGCCGCAATAAGTCTTTCCACGAGACCAGACCTTCGAGCTTACCGTTATCCATCACCGGCAAGCAGCCAATGTTATGCTCCAGCATGATACGAGCGGCACTTTGCAGGGTAGCGGCACCGGTAATGGTGACGAGATTGCGAGTCATCACTTGATGCACGCGGCGCTGCAAGGTATCGCGGTCTCGCTCCACTTCGGCGTCCGTGCCTAAATAAGGGCTTAGCGCGCGAGACATATCGGCGTGGCTGATAATACCGCACAGCTGCTCTTCGCCATCCATCACTAATAGATAACGAAACGCCGACTGGGTAAAAATATCCTGCACAAATTCCAGCCGATCATCTTGATGAACACTGGCAATTCGGCGAGTCATTATTTCTTGAACGCGCATGCACTCTCCTGCTTAGGCCCATTCACCCAAGGAGCTGGGTCGGCTAGATACCACTGCCGTCGGCTTCTTGGGCATCATGAAGACCACATTCACGCTTCATACCAAAGAAACGGGTATCCGCTTCAGACATGCCCGGCTCCCATTTCGCCGTGGTGTGCACGTCGCCTACGGAAACGTAACCTTGCTCCCACAGCGGATGATAAGGTAAATCAAACTGTTGCAGGTAATAGTGCACATCTTTGTTGCTCCAGTCGATGATCGGCAAGAACTTAAAGCGCCCGCCCTGTACACCGAGCACTTCCAGCTTGCCCCTTGTATCAGACTGACTGCGGCGTAAACCAGAGAACCAAGTGCTGGCCTCAAGCTCGCGCAGCGCACGCTGCATCGGCTCAACTTTGTTTAGCTGGTTGTAGCGGCTGATGCCGTCCACGCCCTGCTCCCACAGCTTGCCGTAACAAGCTTCTTGCCAAGCAGCTGAACGGCTGGCTTGATAAATCTTCAGGTTCAGGCCTAAGCGCTCAGTTAATTCGTCGATAAAGCGATAGGTTTCTGGAAAAAGATAACCGGTGTCGGTCAAAATCACCGGCACATCGGCTTTCTCTTGGGTGACCAAGTGCAGCATGACCGCCGCTTGAATACCAAAGCTTGACGACAACACGGGAGCACCGGGTAGGTGCTCCAATGCCCAGCGCACCCGCTCGGATGCGCTCATGCCAATCAATTC
>JAHLFI010000098.1 GCA_018883865.1 Candidatus Oceanisphaera merdipullorum | reverse complement strand
CGAGTAAAGCGCTGATCGCCTCGGGCTCAGGCGTATCGCCGTATACGAAGTTTTCTAGCACGTTTAATCCGGCCTGATTGCCTAATAGGGTGCAGCGTGAGGCTTGACCATCGCGTCCGGCGCGGCCAATTTCTTGGCTGTAGTTTTCAATCGACTTGGGCAAGTCAAAGTGAAATACGCGCCGAATATCTGCTTTATCCACGCCCATACCAAAGGCGATGGTGGCCACTATGCAAGGAATGTGGCCGGCCATAAACGCCTGTTGCAGTGCTTGGCGTTTATCTTGTTCCATACCTGCGTGATAGGCGTGAGCATTAATGCCGGCGCTAGTTAACTGCTGAGCGACCCATTCTGCTGTATGTTGCAAGGTCACATAGACGATAGTGGGCGCGGTGGGGCTTTGTGATACTTGTGCGATTAAAGTGGCGATTTTCTCGCTTTCCGCCACTGGCAGCACTTCAAGGTACAAATTAGGACGATAAAAGCCGGTGATCACCACGTTTTCTTTGGCTAAACCAAACTTTTGCTGCATGTCGTTAATGACCGCTGGCGTGGCGGTGGCGGTGAGTAAGAGCACTTGGGGAATATTGAGGCTTTGGCAATAAGCGGGCAGCTTTAAATAATCAGGGCGAAAGTTATGACCCCATTCAGAAATACAGTGCGCCTCGTCGACCACTAACAGCGAGATTGGCACTTGGCCGATAAATTGGCGAAAGCGCTCATTCTTTAGCCGCTCTACAGAAATCATCAACACCTTAATTTTGCCCTCACGCACGCCTTGCATCACGGCGCGGCTTTCATCGAAACTTTGCGTGGAGTCGATACTGGCCGCAGGAATATTCATGCGTGCTAAAAACGCCAGTTGGTCTTGCATCAAGGCTAATAGCGGGGAAATAACCAGAGTAAGGTGCGGCAATAACACAGCCGGCAGCTGATAGCACAAGGACTTGCCGGAGCCAGTGGGGAAAATCGCCGCTGCCGATTGACCGGCCATAATCGTATTGATCACCTTTTCTTGGCCGGATCGTAAAGTCGAAAAGCCAAAATACTGCTGTAACGTTTGATGTAAGTTCATGTACCGCCAACTCTTGTTCACAATGCCTACTAGCTTGGCCATCGGTGACGACTTTGGCAACTTAAAACCAGTACTAAGCGTCCTGCACCAAGCTAAGTCTGTAGTTGTGCATGCTGTGATGGTGTCGTCTTTCTGACGCTGTTAGGAGCTCGTTTTATGTTTAAAACAAAGGGCAGCTGCCGATGAGATGGTATAAAAAAAGCCAAGATCTTAACGCTGATCTTGGCTTTATCGCTAGCTGGACGCTTGGCGTTGATGTCTTTTTTTAAAACGTCATAAAATCTTGGTGGAAGGACTTCTCGCAGTAATTACAGCGAAAACGTACTTGGCCCTGAATGGCGCGAACTTTGAACTTACTGCTCACCGGCTCGTTATGGCTGATGCAGTTAGAGTTAGGGCAAGAAAAAATACCCTCGATACGCTCCGGCAATTGCAGCTGCAGCTTTTCTACCACGCCAAAGTCTTCGATTAAGTTCACTGTGGCATCGGGGGCAAACAGCGCCAATTGGTTGGCTTGCGTCGCCGATAAACGCACGTTTTCGACTTTAATAATATCTTTGCTGCCCAGCGCTAATGAAGGCAGGTTTAAACCGACGGTAATTTTCGCCTTGGTTTGCAGCAGGCCAAACAGCCGCAGTATTTTAATACCTTGGCCAGCCGGAATATGATCGATGACGGTGCCATTGTGAATGGCTTCCACTTGCAGTTGGCTTTTATGCATCATATCTCTCAAATATTCTCGTTCAACACCAACGCCAGCAATGCTTGACGTGCATAGACACCGTTTTCTGCCTGCTCAAAATAATAGGCATACGGGGTGTCATCTACCTCTATGGCTATTTCGTCGATACGCGGTAGGGGGTGCAATATTTTCAGGCTGTCTTTGGCGCCTTTTAGTACATCAGGGGTGAGCACATATTTAGAAGCTACATGCACATATTCGGTTTCATCGAAGCGTTCTTTTTGCACCCGCGTCATGTAGATAATATCCAGCTCATCCATCACTTCTTCCATGCTGTCGCAAATTTCGAAGTTGATGCCTTTTTCCGTTAACTCATCGCATAAGTAATCGGGCATAGACAAGGCTTGCGGCGCAATAAAGTAGAACTTGCAGCCAAACAGGCTCAGCGCTTGGGCCAAAGAATGTACGGTACGACCATATTTAAGGTCACCGACGAACGCCACGGTCAGCCCTTGTAAGGTGCCTTGGGTTTCATAGATGGTAAATAAGTCGAGTAAGGTTTGCGTGGGATGCTGATTAGAACCATCGCCGGCGTTAATCACGGGTACCGAAGAGAACTCCGAGGCTAAGCGTGCGGCGCCTTCTTGGGGGTGGCGCATCACAAAGGCATCGCCGTAGGAGCTGATCACTTTGACCGAGTCGGCCAAGGTTTCGCCTTTTTTTGCCAATGACGTGCTGGCACTATCGGAAAAACCGATCACCGAGCCGCCTAAGCGCTGAATCGCCGTTTCAAATGATAAGCGGGTGCGAGTTGAGGCTTCAAAAAAACAACTGGCCACCACTTGGCCTTTTAATAGGTCAGGGTGGGGATGAGTTTTTAGTTTTACGGCGGTATCTATAATCAACTCAAGCTCAGAGCGAGAGAAGTCAGAAATCGAGATAATATGCTTTTGATATAGGGGATTTGCCATCAGCAACGCTCTTGCAGGTGTAAAGTGAAGGCCACAAAAAACCCCCAATAGGGGGCCATGAGAGCTAATTGATTACCAAAGCGGCCGCGCTCGCGCTCACATTGTGAGACGAGTCCGAAGACGGATAACGGGGTAGACATTGCCATAAGCATTTATTCACCACTCAGCGCTTGCTAATCGGTCAGATTATAGAGAAATGTCAGGCAGAAGCAAAAGATCTGATTAATTTGGTGAAAGATTAAGCGAACAAACGGCTTTATGCTAAATAGCGCTTTACCTTTGACTGAGGTTCTTTATAATTCGCTTCGTATTGCAGGGGTGTAGTTCCAATTGGTAGAACGGCGGTCTCCAAAACCGACGGCTGGGGGTTCGAGTCCCTCCACCCCTGCCAAATTTAGTAAAAAGCCAGCCTAACCGCTGGCTTTTTGCATTCTGGAGTACTGATGACGCCAACCCAATCGCAACTGTGGCAGTTTTTAGGCTTACCCCAGTGGCAGTGTGCCCACCCAGAGCGACTGCCCTTAGCACCCGTGCCAGCAGCACCTCGCCCTGAGGTGCTGCTGGTGTTAGGCAAGGGTGCCGCGCCGTCAGGGTGCTTTATCTCCGACTTGTTAACTGCGCTGTCTTTAACTTCCAGCCAATTACACACCCTGAGCCAAGCGGACTGGCTGAATAAAAATAAGCCTAACGCTCCCGTTATGCTCGGTCTCAATGTAGACGGCGAGCTTGACGCTTTTCATTGGCACGCTAGTTTGCCCTTATCTGCCCCACAAAAACGCGCCTTATGGAGCTGCTTATGTCGCTGTTATTTAGAGCATTAACCCCTGCCGACTTAGATGCCATGCAAGCGCTGGAGCAGGCGGCGCACAGCCATCCTTGGACGCGAGAAACCTTAGCCAGCAGTTTTGGTCAGCGCTACTTTACCGGCTCGCTTTGGTCAGACGTGTCTGCAGAGCAGCCCGCGTCTAAGCCAGAGCCTACATTAGTGGGCTACTTTATTGCCGATGGCGTGCTGGATGAAAGTACCTTGATGAATATTTGTGTGGCGCCACATGCCCAAGGCAAAGGCTTAGGTCGGCAATTGCTGGCATCTTATTTGGCGGCATGCGCCGAGCGGGGTATTACCCAGCATTGGCTTGAAGTGCGCGCTTCTAATGTTAAGGCGCAAGCTTTGTATCTGTCGGCGGATTATCAAGAATACAGCCAGCGCCATGATTATTACCCCACGGCCACCGGCTGGGAAGATGCGGTATTAATGGCATTTAAAGTGTACGACTAGCCGCTTGTTCCTATACTCAGTGCTCACTCTCTTTCAAGGATGAAAGTATGGGCGCTTTATGGATGACGCGGCTGCGCAACAGCGTAGGTATCCTGCAACCCTTATGTCAGTTAGTTAATGGTCACTTAAGCCTACCTAAGGCCGCCTTTATCGGTAGTCTAATTTGGCTCCTGCTTTGGGTATTTCTTTGGCCAGCGCTGGCACATGCAGAAAGCCATCGTTATCGCGATGCCAATGGCATGACACACTACATGGATAATCAGCGTTTTAGTGTTAAGCCTTTGCCTGCCAGCGGCCAAGAGCAAGCACTTAATCGCGATGGCGTATTAGTGCGCGTGTTAGAACAGGCCGATGGGCACTTCTTAATCGCACTCAATCGACTCGATACTCCCGTGACCCTCAGTCTGCAATTTTTTGACACGCGCAACGTGGTCATTCCTCCCCAATTGCAGAAAACCCTCTTGCTCCCTGCTAAAACAGAAACTGTGCTGGGTAAAGTTGCTGCCAATGGCTCTGGCGATTGGCGTTATCAATATAAATTTGGCTATCAATATGGTGCAGAGCAGGGGCTGTTAGCTAAAAACCATTTTGCAGAAATAGAGACGCACACGCCTCACAAGTCCACATACTTTCCTCCATCAACGACGCCCAGTCGGCAAAATTCCGCATCCAATCTGACCTATAGAGGCACCCCTCAAACCCAAAGTTACCAAGGGCGCGTGCACGATCTCGCCTCGCCAGTGACAGGTCCTTATCGCATCGCCCAAGGCTTTAATGGTGCTTTTAGCCACAATAAAACGGCTAACCGCTATGCGCTTGATATTGCCTTGCCCGTCGGGACACCCTTGTATGCCAGCCGTGCCGGTGTGGTGGTGGCGGCCGTGGATACGCATGTAGGCGGCGGGTTAGCCGCGCAATACCGAGGAAAAGCCAATCACCTTAGGGTACGCCATAGCGATGGCAGCATGACCTTATATGTGCATTTACATACCGGCTCTTTGCGCGTAGCTAAAGGTGATCAGGTGCATGTGGGCCAACCGATAGCCGCTTCGGGTAATACCGGCTATAGCTCGGGGCCGCATTTACATTTGGCGTTGCAAGTGAATAACTCCGGAGTAAACGAGTCTATTCCCTTTACCTTACAAGGCAGTCAGCCGCTGGCCGGCATCTGGCTCACAGGCATGGCTTGGGGCGATGAATAAG
>JAHLFI010000015.1 GCA_018883865.1 Candidatus Oceanisphaera merdipullorum | reverse complement strand
TAACGCAGTTAACGCAGTTAACGCAGTTAACGCAGTTAACGCAGTTAACGCAGTTAACGCAGTTAACGCAGTTAACGCAGTTAACGCAGTTAACGCAGTTAACGCAGTTAACGCAGTTAACGCAGTTAACATGTGACCACAGGGTCATGTTTTTGTTAACTAGATGTAGTAATTTAATATTATTTTGATGTAAAATTAGTTCTGTTGTCATCGCTGACGACAGTGGCTCGAATTCATGGAAACGCGTAAATCGCGAAAGGTAACTGAAAATGGGAAGATTGACGACACATATCCTTGACGCATCTAAAGGTCAGCCAGGTTCAGATATTAAAATCGAACTGTACCGCGTTGAAGAAGGTGAAAAAACCACTTTAATCAACACAGTCTACACCAATGCCGATGGCCGTACCGACGCTCCAGTATTGGAAGGCGACGCCTATGTACCAGGCAAATATCAGTTGGTATTCCACACTGGTACTTACCTGCGCAAGCAAGGTGTTGAACTGCTAGAGCCAGCCTTCTTGGATGACGTTGTGATCCGCTTTGGTTTGGCTGCAGGCCAAGAGCACTACCACGTACCTTTGTTGATCTCACCTTATAGCTACTCTACTTACCGAGGCAGCTAAGGGCTAATCAGCAGTCGCATCTGTCAATGCCGACCTTCAATACCAGGCTCGGCATTGACAGTTTGCTTCTACCCTATTGAGGATGTCCCGTTATGGAAAACGCTAACAAGCAAAGCACTCAGCAAACATCGACAGTTCACTCCCCTCCAACGGGTCTGTTAGAAAAGCTCTTCAAATTAAAAGCCCATGGTACTTCGGTCAAAACCGAACTGGTGGCTGGCTTAACCACCTTCCTGACCATGGCCTACATTATTTTTGTTAATCCACAAATTATGTCTTCCGCCGGTATGGATCCAGGCGCTGCCTTCGTGGCCACCTGTATCGGTGCCGCTATCGCCACCCTATTAATGGGTTTATACGCCAACTGGCCTGTGGGCCTGGCACCCGGCATGGGGCTGAACGCTTTGTTTGCCTACACAGTGGTCGGTCAAATGGGCTACAGCTGGGAAGTGGCGCTGGGCGCCGTATTCTGGTCTGGCGTTATCTTTACCGCCATGAGCTTTTGGAAAATTCGTGAATGGGTACTGGACGCCATTCCTGAGTCCTTACGCTACGCCATGACTGCCGGTGTGGGTTTATTTCTCGGCATCGTAGGCCTACAAAGCGCCGGCATCGTAGTCGCTAACCCCGCCACTATACTGACCATGGGCGATTTAACCGCGCAGAATGCTTTCTTATCGATCGTTTGTTTCTTAGGCATTGCCATTCTGGCCCACTTGCGGGTATTTGGCGCCGTGTTAATCGGTATGTTGACTGTGACCTTGATTGGCTTTTTCATGGGCACTATCACTTACGGCGGCATTTTTGCCATGCCACCTAGCTTAGCACCGACCTTTATGAAGCTCGACATCATGGGCGCGCTGAATGTGGGCATGATCACCGTCATCTTGGCTTTCTTGTTCGTGAATATGTTTGATACCGCCGGCACCCTAATGGGCGTAGCCGAGCGCGCTAACTTGCGCAATGCCGACGGCACTATCGAAGGCTTAGGTAAATCCTTAAAAGCCGACAGTGCTTCCTCTGTGATTGGTACTTTCGTCGGTTGCCCACCGGTGACCAGTTACGTAGAAAGCTCGGCCGGTGTGGCCGCCGGTGGTCGCACCGGTTTAACCGCCGTCACTATAGCCGTGTTGTTTATGCTGGCCATGTTCTTAGAGCCACTGGCGGCCATGATCCCAAGCTACGCAACGGCAGGTGCACTCTTGTATGTGGCCTTCGCCATGACCAGCAGCTTGGCTAAGATCGACTGGGAAGATTACACGGAAATGGCACCCGCCATGATCACCGCCCTTATGATGCCGCTAACCTTCTCCATCGCCAACGGCATCGGCATGGGCTTCGTCAGCTATGCGGTACTCAAACTAGCGACGGGCCAAGCGCGTCAGGTCTCGGTTGGCGTGTATGCGCTGGCGATTATTTTCATCCTGAAATTTGCCTTTATGCCTTAACCCGCAACTAAGCCGACCTTAAAAAACCACCGCCCGCGGTGGTTTTTTTGTTCATGGTGAGTGGGTGTTGAAGGCTCAAGGGTATAAGGATGAAGAGAACAACCAACACCAACCCTAAGCTCCAAAACGAATGACGACAGCGTTTTCTCTCATTAATGTTAGCGCCTCCCCTTTTCCCTTGACCCTTTACTCTGCACCCTAGAGCAATAATGTATACTCAAGCCCAAGACTCAGCAGACACTATCAGCGGCCAAGGAACAGCCTTTATGTCAAATCAAGCACAGCGTAAAGCTCACCAATGGACGCGTATGCTACCGTTTTTACAGTGGGCGCCTATGGTTAATGGCACCACCCTGCGCGCCGATGCTCAAGCAGGTCTCACCAACGCCATTATCGTATTGCCGCAAGGGGTCGCCTATGCACTGATTGCCGGCTTACCGCCAGAATACGGCCTGTATGCAGCCATAGTGCCGGCCATTATTGCCGCACTCTTTGGCTCATCTTGGCATCTGATTTCGGGCCCCACTGCCGCCATGTCGATTGTGGTATTTACTACCGTTAGTCCATTGGCCCCCCCCAATAGCGCAGAGTTTATCGCCTTGGCCTTAACGCTGACTTTAATGAAAGGGGTATTTCAGTTGGTGCTGGCCTCGGCCCGATTAGGCGTACTGGTTAACTTCGTCTCTCATTCGGTGGTGATTGGTTTTACGGCCGGCGCAGCTGTGGTGATAGCGGTGGGGCAGCTGCAAAATCTGTTGGGCTTATCGCTATATACTAAAGGCACCTTTACCGATAACGGCTGGCAAGTGCTGCGCCACCTCGGTGATGCCAATTTTTATAGTCTGGCGGTGGGCCTAACCACCATAGTGGCCTGTGTGTTCATCAAGAAACGGCTGCCACGCTGGCCTAATATGCTTTTAGGGCTGGCCATCGCCAGTGGCTTGGCATTTATCTTGGATCCAAAACAAGAACACATCGCCATGGTAGGCGCCATTCCTAACAGCTTGCCCCCCTTTAGCATGCCTGATTTAAGCTTTAGTAATATCAGTGCCTTATCATCGGGGGCACTGGCTCTTAGTTTGTTGGGTTTAATCGAAGCCTCCTCTATTTCACGGGCCATTGCCACTCGATCCCATCAACGCCTCGATGATAATCAAGAGTTTATCGGCCAAGGCTTATCGAACGTGGTGGGCGCCTTTTTCTCTTGTTACGCTTCTTCTGGCTCTTTTACCCGCACCGGCGTCAACTTCGCCTCAGGTGCACGCACGCCGCTAGCAGCGATTTTTGCATCATTATTTTTATTAGTGATACTGCAATTATTCTCTGGTATCACCGCTTGGTTGCCGATCCCCGCCATGGCCGGCTTACTGTTAGTGGTAGCCTGGAACTTAATCGATCTTCACCATATAAAATTAATCATGCGCGCCGCCAAATCGGAAACGACGGTATTAATTGTTACCTTTGCCGCCACCTTATTAGTGGCGTTAGAATTCGCCATTTATGCAGGCGTCATACTGTCATTGGTGTTTTATTTAAAACGCACCTCACATCCACGCATTGTCACTATTTTACCGGTTCCTGAATCTAAACATCCGCACTTTACTAATGCGGAAAAGAAACGCCTACCCTACTGCCCACAGCTGCGCATTATTCGTATCGAGGGCTCGCTGTTTTTTGGTGCCGTCAACCATGTGCAAGAATATCTGCAAAATGTGCGCGAACCGCGAGTGCTGATCGTGGGTAACGGTATGAACTTTGTGGATATGGTGGGCGCAGAAATGTTGCTCCAAGAAGCCAAGCGCAGACGCGCCGAGGGCGGGGATCTATATCTGTGTAATGTAAAAGGAGGCGTACTGCGTATTATTAATCGCAATAACATCCTTAAACAGCTAGGTCGTGACCATATCTTTCGCAATAAAGGCCAAGCCATTCATCGTATCTATGAACAACTAGATCCCAGTGTTTGCCAAACCTGTACCGCTAAAATATTCCAAGAATGCCATGTGGCTCCTCCCGGTTTATCAGCTCCCAGAGCGGCAGCACTGGGAGCATCCTTTAGAGGTACGACAGAAGCCGTAAGTGTTGAGGTACGAGAGGTGTCTCCTCTACAGCAGATATCATAGTTAACACACTCGCACCGGCTAAACTCACTTAAGCTCACATAACCCGTCTGCACGCTGCATCTAATAGTTTCGCACGCTGTGACTTTTGATATAGTGAATCAAACCGATTAGTTCGGCGTTGTTTGGGTATCTTCATTAAGGATGTGTCTATGTTGCCGAAAATTAATAATATTTTATATTGTACCGATCTCTCAAAAAATGCGGTATTTGCCTTTCGCTATGCGGTGTATCTCGCACAGCAAACCGGCGCCAACATCCATATTTTAAGCGTGCTGGAGCAACTGCCCAACGACGAGCGCCTTACCTTGCAATCCTATATTTATAACCAAAGCGGCAGCACCCAATTTTTAGAGCAACGCTTTAGCCAAGCACAAATCGAGTTGCAGCAACGCTTAGCTGATTTTTGGCTAAGCCTACCCATAGAAGAGCAAGCCTTGGCACAAAAAATTGTCAGCTGTGAGGTGATAGAAGGCAATCCAACGCAAACCATACTCGAGCAAGCTGATACGCTCAGTTGTGACTTAATCGTGATGGGCGGCCATGAAAAAGGCTGGTTACAAGCGCTGTTAGGCAACGTGGCGCGAGAAGTATTAAAAGACTCACGTATTCCGACGCTGATCGTTCCTCAACCAAAAGAATAAGTACCACAGCCAAAAGAATAAGCGCAAAGAATAAAAAAGCGGAGCCTAAGAGGCTCCGCTTTTTTAGGCGCGGTACTTTTTGTTCGATGTGCAGCGTTATTAATTAGGTCGTGTGGGAGCCTGCTTTTTTATCACATCAGAAAACACCACGTGCAAGTCGGTAGACGCAGACTCAGCCTCTAAATTCAACTTACCCTCGATATGATCCAGATGCTCTTTCATCATGGCCACGGCACGGGCCGGATCGCCAGCTTCGATGGCCAGCAACAACCCTTGGTGCTCATTGAAGGAGCACTGAGCCTGATGCCCCACTTCGTATTGCGCAATAATTAAGGACGTTTGCGAGACCACGCTGCGCTGAAAGTTGAGCAGCGGCTGGTTGCGAGCCATTTTTGCTAAGCCCAAGTGAAACTCACCGGATAAGCGGATAGCACTGCCGATATCACCACGATCGAAAGCCTCTTGCTCCGCATGCACCATGGCGCGAATGCGCGCTAGGCTGTGGGGTGTCACATGTTTAACCGCCAGCTCTATTACCGCTAATTCCACCACCCGGCGAGCGGCAAAGATTTGTTTGGCTTCTTCTACGCTGGGGGCCGCTACCACGGCACCGCGGTTCGGCCGAATGCTCACCACTTGCTCATGGGATAAGCGCAATAAGGCGCGGCGGATGATAGTACGACTGACACCAAAGATTTCGCCCAGTGCCTCCTCACTAAGCTTGGTACCGGGCGCTAAGCGCTGTTCGAGAATAGCATCGAAGATATACTCATAGACGATATCGTCTTGCGTTTTTGCGCTCGACTTGACGGCTCGTGGTTCCAAGTGACTGAGTGAACTCATAATCTAGGTTTCCAGTTAGACCGGACTGACGGCTGATAAGCCTATCTGAATGTTTGCCGGTTAGTTAAATTTTTGTGACTACGTATACAATATTATGGGTTTTTGTACATTTCTGTAGATGCAATCGTCCAGACTGTGACTGAAGACAAAAAACGCCCAATATTGGGCGTTTTTATGTGAAGTCACTTATGTTTGTGTAAGTGTTTGTTCAGCCTATTTGCTTACACTTGCTTCTGATATTGCCGCTTGCCAAAGATATAGGTCTCACTTACCGCTCTGTCGTCGCCAAGCATCATCAACACAAACAAGCGTTCAAATAAATGCTGACTGTTGTTAATACGCGCATCCATTAAGGGCGTAGCGCGTAGGTCCAATACCAAGAAATCAGCCTCTTTACCCACGCTTAAGTTACCTATCTTATCGGCCAAGCTTAAAGAACGAGCACCGCCTAAGGTGGCCAGATACAAGGCTTTAATGGGATGCAGTTTATGCTGTTGCAGCTGTTGAATTTTATAAGCCTCGGCAATAGTGCGCAGCATAGAAAAACTGGTGCCGCCGCCCACATCCGTGCCTAAGCCGACGCGAATGCCGTGGCTTTCTACTTTAGGCAAGTCCAGTAAACCTGAGCCTAAGAACAGATTCGAGGTCGGACAAAAGGATATCACCGAATCCGTCTCACCCATGCGCTCGCGCTCTTTTTGCTCTAAGTGCACCGCATGGGCAAATACCGATCGCTCACCTAATAAATTAAAGTGGTCATAAACATCCAAATACCCGGCGCGCTCTGGGAATAACGACTTCACCCAGGCAATTTCTTGTTGGTTTTCCGACAAATGGGTTTGCAAATACACATCGTCATATTCAGCCAACAAGCGTCCTGCCATCGCCAGCTGCACTTCGGTACTGGTCGGTGCAAATCGTGGCGTCACTGCATACAACTGGCGCCCCTGTTTATGCCAGCGTTCAATCAAGGCTTTACTATCTACATAACTGGACTCTGGTGTATCGAGCAGATAATCAGGCCCGTTCCGGTCCATCATTACCTTACCGGCAATCATGCGGGTATTGCGTTTATCAGACTCACTAAAGAAGGCTTCTACTGAGGCCTTGTGCACGGTACCGAACACCATGGCGGTGGTGGTGCCGTTACGCAGCAGCTCATCTAAGAAGAGGCTGGCCACGCGCTGGGCGTGTACTGGGTCGGCAAACTTACCTTCTTCGGGGAAGGTATAGTTATTCAACCAATCCAATAACTGCTCGCCGTAGGAGGCAATCATCTCGATTTGCGGAAAGTGAATATGGGTATCGATAAAGCCGGCGCTAATCAGCTTATCTTTAAACTCGATAATGGGCGTGGCGTCGGGCAAGCGCGCCAGCACTTGATCGACAGGGCCGATATCGGTAATTACACCATCGCTGACGACTAACATGCCATCTTCAAAATAGGCGTAGCTGTTTTCTAGCCCTATTTGGTCGGGATCGCCTAGGCTGTGCAAAATGGCGGCGCGATACGCTATGGTGTGCGTCATTAGGACGACTCCTATTAAATTAATGCGCGGCGGCTACTGCGGGCAGCCATGCTTTTTATTAGTTTATAACTAAGAGCTGGTAACAAACGCACTGCTGCTGAGCGAGGCGGGCGCATTTTCTGACGCAGATAAGGGGACAAAAGTGCCTTGATAAACGCTAATGAGCTCACCTGCCACTGACACCGCAATCTCCGCCGGATGTTTACCGAGTACCTCACTTAAGCCAATCGGGCAGATCATCTTTGCTAAATCTGTCTCAGTAAAGCCACGCTCGGTGAGCTTATAGTCGAAGCGTTTACGCTTGGTCTCTGAGCCAATTACGCCAAAGTAACGGGCATCTTGGCGCTTAAGAATTTTTGCGCATAGCTCGAGATCTAACTGATGGTTATGGGTCATCACTAGATAAAAACTGCCCGGCGGCTGGCTAGCAATGTCGCCCACGGGATCGTCACTGACCACTTGCGTCACGCCGCTGTATTGCTCGATTGGGAATTGCGCCTGTCGCTCATCAATCCAAGTAATACGAAACGGTAGCGTGGCCAGTATATGCACCAAGGCTTTGGCCACATGTCCGGCGCCAAATAACACCAGATGATGGCGGGCCCGCACCACTGGCTCCAACATTATGCTAGCCATGCCGCCGCAACACTGACCCAGACTGGCGCCTAAGTTAAAGCGCTCCACCTTCATTTGTTGTTCGCCATTAAGCAGCATGTCGCGCGCCAGCTTAAGGGCCTTATATTCTAGATGGCCGCCGCCTATGGTGGCGTAGCAAGCCTGCTCGGTAACCAGCATCTTGGTGCCGCTGTCTCTGGGCGTTGAGCCTTTATGCTCCACTACCGTTACCATGACACAAGGTTCGCCCTTGCGCTCTAGCTCGGCCAGTATTTGGATCCAATTATCTTTAAACATAACTTCACCTCTAACCACTCTCACTAGCAAATGCAGGCAGCTCTTATCAGGCGGCTCAATCGCCATAGAGAGGCAACAGGAAATGCCTCAGCCGACTGTCACATGACAGGGCTGGAAAATGCTCCTGCCATTCCAGCACTTCCGCCATCCCTAGCGGTCGGACATCATGTGCTGAGCGCTTACAGGGAAGTACTTGAGCGTGTCGGAGGAGGCAGGCCTGCTGCCTCTTCCACACCCAAATATCAAGCGCCCTGCCCAGCTTCGTTTTGCTCCAGCCAAGTCTGCATTTGCTCCACCGCCCATAACACTCGTTCCGGCGTGGCCGGCGCATCTATGTGCGGGTATTTTTGATAATTCGACACACTGGCGATGGCGTCTTTCAGGGCACACCACACCGAGATACCCAGCATAAAGGGCGGTTCGCCCACGGCTTTAGAGTGAAATACCGTGTCCTCTGGATTCTTACGGTTTTCCACCAACTTGGTGCGAAAATCAATTGGCATATCACTGACAGCAGGGATCTTGTAGCCCGCCGGCCCTTGAGTCATCAGCTTGCCTTTATCGTTCCACACCAACTCTTCGGTGGTGAGCCAGCCCACACCTTGTACGAAGGCGCCTTCTACTTGGCCGATGTCGATCGCCGGATTCAGCGAGTCGCCCACGTCGTGCAGAATATCGGCGCGCAGGATCTTATATTCGCCGGTGAGGGTATCTATGATCACTTCCGAGCAAGCGGCGCCATAGGCAAAGTAGTAGAAAGGTGATCCCGACCCGGTTACATAATCGTAAAAGATCTTAGGCGTACGATAAAAGCCGGTGCTCGACAGTGAAATCTGATTAAAGTAAGCCAGCTCAATAAACTCGGGGAAACGTAAGATCTGGTCGCGGATCTTCACCATATTATTCTTGAACACCACTTCTTCTGGCGTCACTTGAAAGTGTCCAGCAGCCCAGTCGATTAAGCGCTGCTTAATGGTTTGCGCGGCATTTTGCGCCGCCTTACCGTTAAGATCCGTGCCGCTCGAGGCCGCAGTCGGCGAAGTGTTTGGCACTTTATCGGTATTGGTGGCGGTGATCTGAATACGATCCACATCAACCTGAAACTCTTCGGCAACAATTTGCGCCACCTTAATGTTCAGCCCCTGTCCCATCTCGGTGCCGCCGTGATTAAGATGAATACTGC
>JAHLFI010000097.1 GCA_018883865.1 Candidatus Oceanisphaera merdipullorum | reverse complement strand
GCCCACACAGTTTGCTTGATAAATTGTTAAAGAGCGTGACCGTATCTCAGGTCGGGATGCGTATTCTACGCATTCCTCTGTATTCGTCAAGTGTTTGTTTCAAACTTAATTACCGTTGATTCAAACTCTTGTGACCGTGAGCGCCTTGCCCCGTGTCAGTGGTGCGCATTATAGGGAGCTCTCGTTTTAGCGCAAGGGATTTTTGACGAAATATGTCATTTTAATATCGTTCGCATAAAATTACCGCACAACGTTGGTTTTTAGACCGTTTTCTCTTCTAATGGCAGCTCGGGCGCTCCAATACGCGTCACTAATAACTGGTCAATCTTGTAGTTATCGATATCGACCACCTCAAACTTAAAGCCAGCATGCAACACGAAGTCGGTGCGCTTAGGGATCTTGCGCAACATATACATCATGAAGCCGGCAATAGTTTCGTAGTTCTCATCATTGGGGAACTCATCTATATCTAATACTCGCATCACGTCTTCGAGTGGCGTCGAACCCTCTACTAACCAAGAGTTAGCATCACGCTCTACTATATGATCTTCCTGAGACTGCACCAGCTCACCCATCACTATGCTCATTACGTCTTTTAAGGTAATGATGCCCACGACCATGGCGTATTCATTCATTATGATGGCGAAGTCTTCGCCGGCAGTCTTAAAGTGCGCCAATACTTCATACATAGATAAGGTATCAGGAATGATCAGCGGCGTACGTATGATGCCTTCTTTTTTTAGTGAGAGAGGTTGTTCGTGTAACACCTGCATCAGTATGTCGCGCGAGTCCACATAGCCGATGACTTTATCTAAGCTATCTTCACAAACCAGAAACTTGGCGTGCGGGTGTTCGGCAATCTTATCTTTAATGCTGTCTTGGCTTTCGGCTAGCGTGAAATAAATTAGGCTCTCGCGGCCGGTCATAGCAGAAGTCACAGTACGCGATTCCATATCAAACACGTTTTCAATCAGATGGTGTTCTTGTTCTTGCAGCACACCGGCCTGAGCGCCCGCATCCATCATGGCAATAATGTCCTCTGGAGTGATTTCATCCTTGCGCATGGTAGGCACATTAAACAGGCGGAAGAAGAGGTTGGCCAAACCATTGAAGAACCAGACTAAGGGTCTGAGCGCCATCAAGAAGATAGCCATGGGTCGCACCACGGAAACCGCAATACGCTCTGGCGCTATCATGGCCAAGCGTTTCGGTATCAAGTCGGCAAACAAGATAAACAGCGAGGTAACCACGAAAAACGACATAAAGAAGCCGGTCTTCTCAATCCAAGCGCCAACGAAAAAAGTCTTCAAAAAGTCGGTTATAAAAGGCGTAAACGCCGCTTCACCTAAAATGCCGCCCAAAATCGCCACCGCATTTAGCCCGATTTGAACCACGGTAAAGAAGTTACCCGGCTGCTCTTGTAGCAAGAGTACTTTGGGGGCATTAAGATCGCCATCGCTGGCCATCATCCGCAGTTTAATCTTACGTGATGCGGCCAGTGAAATTTCTGATACGGAAAAGAAGGAGCTAATCGCGACGAGTAGCACTAAGACCAGGAGGTTCTCAAAAAGAGTCATAGCAAGATACACCGATAAGAGTAAAGAAAATGCCTGTCATACAAGCAGTTCAAGGTATCATTATGTAGGCTATTTCACAGTAGCTAAATACTTGTTTCATTGCATGGCTGACCTCATTAATAAAAAATTTAGAAAAATTACAAAAGTTATCACTATGCAGATCGGGATAGATATAGGATCATTTGATTTTGGAGCAGCTTTTACTGCATTACGAATAACTGGATAATTAAGTATGTTCACTAAAAACCTGCAGCTAGCTTTGCTGTGTATCTTGCTGCTGCCCAGCACGCTACAGGCAAGAAATTTAGAGTATTGGTCGCTACAAGATTATCTCGCACTTTTTCCTGAGCAGAAGCCGCTAGTGCAACGTTTTGAGAGTAAGGTGCGCAAGCCTGCAGTCCCGCTACCACAGCCCTTAACGAACACTGTGCGTATTGTCATGCTCACGCCTGATCAGCAGGTTTCAGATTATTGGTCGCGTAACCAAACAAGCTTAGGCAAAAGATTAGTCGAGTTAGGGGTACCATTTAGTTTACAAAACTATCCATCTTTACCCTCAACGACTGACAGAGAGCAAGAGCAACAATTGGCTGAAGCTTTGTTAAGTGACCCTGACTATTTAGTTTTAACACTGAATTCACCACGCCAGACAGTCTTGCTTGATAAGCTAATGACACGTGATCGACCAAAAATAATTTTAATGAACATTACTACACCACTAAAAAGCTTAAAAAAAAGACCACCTTTTCTGTATGTAGGTTTTGATCACAGAGTTGGCACTCATTTATTAAATGAAAGAATAAAAAAGCTGACTAATAGTCAGGCTAATTATTTAATGCTATACGGCACTCGTGGTTATATCAGCCAAGCTCGAGGAGACGAGTTTATTCAGTTAAATATTAATGAACCTAACATCAAGCTACGCCAAGCATTTTATACTGATGTAGATCAAGAGAAAGCGAAGCAAGCTGTAATACAATCTTTGCGAGACAAGCCTAATATAAATCTTATTTATGCATGCACCACAGATATAGCGTTAGGTGCTGCACAAGCATTAAAAAAATTAAACAAAGAACATAAAGTTATTCTTAATGGCTGGGGCGGTGGTAGTGCTGAATTGGAAGCCATAGAATCTGGGTTATTAAACCTTACCGTAATGCGTATGAATGATGATAATGGCGTAGCAATAGCCGAAGCCATTCGCCTTGATCAAATAGGCAAGAAACACTTGGTACCACAAATTTACAGTGGCGATTTTATGGTCATTGACCAGAATACTTCAAAAGCTGAACTGGAGCGCCTGAAAGATTATGCTTTCCGCTACTCAAATGAATAGAATGTCCCAGAAAGGGCATTTTAAATACTTATTAATAATATTATTTTTACTAACAATATTATTTTTAGTATTAGCATGGAAAAGTGCAACAAAAAATTCCTATAACAGCATTAACTATCAAATGCAGGAAGCTCAAGACATGGCTCAAAGTCGTTTAGATAATTATCTTTCTGGCTTAGATAACTTGCTAACTAATACGGCAGAAAACTCTAAATTAACAGAAGCATTAACACATGGTGATAGACACGCAGCCAAAGAAATATTGCAAGACACACTGAAGCATAAATATGGAGAATATTTAGACTTATTACTATTAACACGTAAAGAGCAATACTGGACTAATTTAAATTCACCTCTTTATTTATTAGGTGACAATATAAATTCCATTATTATGGATATACCTTACTTCACTAAATGGTCAAGCATAGAGCTAACGTCTACTCCTGCATCATTAATTACCCTTATTCAACGCTATCCCATTTTATCTAACGAATCTGGAATGGTAACGGGTAGTTTATTAGGTGGCATAATACTAAATGACAATCTAACATTGCTAAATTTACTTGGTAAAGACACTAAAGATAAAAGTCTGACCCTCTTGTTAGAGGGTAGTCCAGTAGGGCCTACTTTTAGTGACATCGACATTGCAGTATCTGTTTTTGATAGGATCATAGCCAGTAATTTGACTGAAGGTAAAATTGAAAAACACTTTTTTACTCGTCAGCATTTACTCATCAATGGAGAAAAAAGTAAATTGCAACTATTGTTAATTTCTGACACCAACATCTCAAAACCGGTAACTGATGCTAATCTTTATCATCAGCTGCTGGCGCTAGCATTATTATTTTTTGCGATTGTTGCTTGGTTAATGATTCGCAATAAAAACGACCATTATTAACATTCAGCGAAAGATTAAAAACCGACAATAACTAGGGTGGATTTTAGCTGTTATATTTATAATTCGGCTAAAGCCATGTGCCTCTTACTAGTTTTTCCGTGATCTAGCGTAAATTAAGCCTGATTTATTTAGGCTATACTGGCAGACTTAATCTGATGTTTAATCCAACCAATTTGGTTAGATATTTAAGAAGGCCTGTATAATGTCTACGTTAGACGCACCTCTTTCGACACTAAATACAATACCAATAGATGGCCAAGTGATTAAAATTCGCGGTGGCGTGGTGGATGTGCGTTTTACTGGAGCGGCACCGCAGATCAATGAGCTGCTATATGCAGGCGATAACACTAACAGCCAGATCCCGATGGAAGTCGCGGCCTTGCTAGATCAAGGTGTAGTGCGCTGCATGTCATTGAGCAGCGTACAAGGCTTAGGTTTGGGTATGAAGGTGCAGTCCACAGGCGCGCCGATACAAGTGCCGGTGGGTGATGCGGTATTAGGCCGCATGCTTAATGTATTTGGTGAGCCTATCGACAAGAAGCCGGCCATAGCGACCGATGAGCGGCGATCTATTCATCAAGCGCCGCCACCACTGGCAGATAGAGTAGTGCACAGCGAAATTTTAGAAACCGGCATTAAGGCCATCGACTTACTATCGCCCATAGAGCGGGGCGGTAAAACGGGTCTCTTTGGCGGCGCGGGTGTGGGTAAGACGGTACTGATCACTGAGCTGATTAACAATACGGTGCAGCATTATCAGGGCGTGAGTCTGTTTTGCGGCATAGGTGAGCGGTCCCGAGAAGCGGAAGAGTTGTACCGCGAAATGGGTGAGGCTGGGGTGCTCGATAAGACGGTAATGTTGTTTGGTCAGATGAACGAAGCGCCGGGTGTGCGTTTCTTAGTAGGGAAGTCAGCACTTACTATGGCCGAATACTTTCGTGACGTACAACAGCAAGACGTACTGCTACTGATCGACAATATTTTCCGCTTCGTGCAAGCGGGTTCTGAAGTCTCCGGCTTATTAGGCCGCATGCCATCGAGTGTCGGTTATCAGCCGACGCTGGCCACTGAACTGGCGTCCCTGCAAGAGCGGATTACCTCTACCACTAAGGCGGCTATTACCTCAATTCAGGCGGTTTATGTGCCCGCCGATGACTTTACGGATCCAGCCGCCGCCCATATTTTCTCGCATTTATCTGCCTCAGTGGTGCTGTCTCGTAAACGGGCCAGTGAAGGCTTATATCCGGCAGTCGACCCATTAGCTTCCGCTTCCGTAATGCTGACGCCCGCCGTGGTTGGCCAGCGCCATTACGATATTGCTCGCGCCGTGCGCCGCACCTTGGCGGAGTACGAAGAGCTGCGCGATATTATCGCCATGCTGGGTATGGAAGAGTTATCCGCCAGCGATCGTGCCATAGTGGCTAGGGCGCGCCGCTTAGAGCGCTTCTTAACTCAGCCTTTCTTTACCACAGGATCTTTCACCGGCAGCGGCGGCAAACGGGTATCGATTAGCGACACCTTATCCGGCTGTGAAACCATCTTGAGCCAAGACCAGTTTGACGATAATGAAATGGACTACTACATGATAGGTTCATTGGCCGACTTGCAACCGCCCGCGGCGCAAGAGACGACAGCATGAGTCAACAAGCTGGTCTGGATAAAAAGCAGTTGATGCAGGTAGAGCTACGCCTGCCGACCCGCACCTTATTCTCGGGAACCGCCATTAAGGTATTTGCCACTGCCGCCAATGGCGCCTTTACCCTATTGGTTAACCATACCGACTTCGTCACCGCCTTAGTCCCCTCGGTCTTGATAGTGATGGATGAGGCGGGCGTTGAGCATTTTTTTGCCGTCGATGAGGGCATTTTAGTGAAAAAAGATCATGCCGTGCGGATCGCCATTCAACGCGGTTTACAGGGTGAATCGCTAACAGCCATTAATAACTTAGTGAGCACCCACTTTCTTGCAGTCGATGACGCGGACAGGGTGGCGCGATCGGCATTGTCACGCTTGGAAGCCAATATAGTGCGCCGTTTCGGTGACTTACGAAAACCCTCCTTATGAAAAAGCCATCTATGATGAACCAAGCTAAAAAAGAACCCGATAAAGCCGCCGAAGCCATGCGCCGCAGCGCTCAGCGCATCAAGCAGGCACGCAGCACTAAGCACTTAAGCCCATTACGCGGTTTTGGCAGCTTCGGCATTATCGGCTGGTCGGTTGCCGTGCCCACAGTGGGCGGTGCCTTCTTAGGCATGTGGCTGGATAAGGTAGCGCCGCAGTCTTTCTCTTGGCCGATGGCGTTGATCTTAGGCGGGCTAGTGATCGGTATCATAATCGCCTGGAGCTGGATTAATAAAGAAGACCATAACCAATATAAGGACCCGCCATGAGCACCCTTGATTGGCCCGCACTGCTCTTAGGAATGCTGCTGGGTTTGGGCATAAGTGGCCTATTTTTTTGGGGACTAAGCGTGGGCATACGGCGCGCGCTGGGCGCTCAACACCAGGCTGGCACCTTGTTGGTGAGCTTTCTGCTGCGTATGGCGCTATTACTGGGCATAGGTTTTGCGCTGGCGGCATTAAGCGCCAGCTTGTGGCCACTGATGGGTTATGTATTGGCCTTTTTTGTGGTGCGCTGGCAAGTGATACGCCGTGCTCGACGCGCCATGACGGCGACTGTTTAACACTAAGGAATGATAGATTGATGCACAGGATACGCTTATGCAGATGACTCCGGATGAAACCATAGTGTTCACCTTAGGCAGCTGGCCGGTGAACGCCACTATCGTCAATACTTGGTTGGTGATGGCGGTGTTAGTGTTTACTTCTTGGTTAGTGACCCACAACCTGCGCCCCGATGTGCCGCCCAATCGCTGGCGCACTTTGCTGGAAGTGATCGTTAAGACCATTCAGGGGCAGATTGAAGAAATCAGCGTAAAGTCGGCACGCCATGTGTTGTATTTTGCCGGTAGCTTATTTTTATTTATCGCTGTGTCTAATTTACTGACAGTAATACCCAGTTTTAAGCCGCCAACTTCGTCATTATCCACCACTATGGCGTTATCCCTGTCGGTGCTAATGGCCGTGCCGCTGTTTAGCATTGCCAGCAATGGCCCAAAACACTATCTCAACACCTTTATCCAACCCTCCATCATAATGCTGCCCTTTAATATTATCGGTGAGTTTTCTCGAGGTATTTCACTGGCGGTGCGCCTCTATGGCAATGTGATGAGTGGCGCCGTGATCGCGGGCATCTTGCTCAGCGTGGCACCATTCTTCTTTCCGGTATTGATGGATATGTTGGGCTTATTAACCGGCCTAATTCAGGCGTATATTTTTGCCATTTTGGCCACCGTTTATATTTCGTCCGCTACTAACCAAGAGGATCCCTCATGACTGATATCGCTATTGTTGCTATTGCCTGTGTCTCTATCTTTACCGCCGGTATTACCGTGGCCATCGGTTCCATTGGCCCGGCATTAGGTGAAGGGCGAGCGGCCGCCGCCGCCATTTCGGCCATCGCCCAGCAACCCGATGCGGCGCCTACCTTATCGCGCACCTTATTTGTGAGCTTGGCGATGATTGAGTCTACGTCTATCTACTGCTTCGTTGTGGCCATGATCTTGATTTTCGCCAACCCGTTCTGGGAAGCGGTACGCGCCACCACAGGCGGTTAATTATTTCATTAATAAGGCTAAAGCATGTCCATTGACTGGATTACCGTATTGGCGCAGATGGCGAATTTTTTACTGCTGGTCTGGCTGTTAAAGCGCTTTCTCTATCGTCCCATTCTCGACGGCATAGATGCTCGAGAAACCGAAATTGCTACCCGCATGGCACAGGCCGGCATTGCCAAGCAGCAAGCCCAGACGGAGGCCGCGCTTTATAAAGCCCAGCAGGCAGAGCTGCATGAGCGCCAAGAGCGCTTGGTTGCGGAGGCGTTAAATGATACCAAGCAACAAAGAGATGCCTTATTGAGAGAGGCACGCACTAAACTCGAGCAGGAACAAGCCGATTGGCAGCGCCATTTAAGCGCCGAGCGGGAAAAGTTTAACCAACAACTGCAGCGCAACGGTGAGCAGGCGCTGTTAACGCTCACCCGCAAGGCCTTGCATGATCTTGCCGATGAAAGTTTAGAAGCCACTATCGTACGCCATGTGGGCAAACGGCTGGCGCCATTGGCGGGTGAGCTAATGGCAGCCGCCGGAGCCACCGACGTCGCCGTGGCTAGCACCCGCGAACCCTTGGCAGATGGTGAGCAAGCGCAACTGCGGTCCTATATCAACAAGTTACTGCCACAACTCACCTTGAGCTTTATTAGTAATGCCGAGCAAGCGCCCGGCTTAATCTTGCAGGTGGGCGGTGCGCAAGTGGCGTGGACGATTGATAGCTATACGGATGAGTTGGCAGTCCTCTTAAATCAGCATAATGAATTAACTACACGCCATGAATGATCAACTTAACGCTTTGCATCAGCCATCGAGCGACGCACAGTTTGCCAAGTGGCTCGCCAAGTTAGCGACGTTACCTACGCCTGAGCCGGTGATCACCGAAGTCGGCAAGGTGAGTGAAGTGGCCGATGGTATCGCCATCGTCTCCGGCTTGGCGCGCGCACTGGCCGATGAATTATTGGTGTTTGAGTGTGGCGTGCTGGGCATAGTCTTGGATTTAGAGCCCCATCGCTTAGGCGTGATTTTATTAGGCCCGTCCGAAAAAATCCGCTTAGGCGAGCCGGTCCGCCGCACCCGCAAGGTAGTGAGTGTGCCGGTGGGCCGCGCCTTATTAGGCAGAGTGGTGGATGCCATGGGCCGCCCCAAAGATGGCTTAGGCAACATTAGCTGCTCAATAACACAGCCCATTGAAGCACCAGCACCGGGCATTTTAAACCGCTCGGCCATAGCTAGGCCCTTGGCTACCGGGCTTACCGCTATCGATGCGGCCATTCCGGTAGGGCTAGGCCAGCGCCAGCTGATTATTGGTGACCGACAAACCGGCAAAACCTCACTGGCGGTAGACGCTATTCTCAATCAGGCCAATACAAAGGTGGTGTGTATTTATTGTGCGATAGGCCAGCGCGGCGATGCGGTGGCACGCGTGATCCGTGTACTGCAAGAAGGCAACATGCTGAGCCGCAGCATAGTGATGACCGCCGGTGATGAAGAAGCGCCCGGGCTTGCCTACATAGCGCCGTATGCCGCCATGTCCATGGCCGAGCATTTCTGTGCTCAAGGCACAGATGTGCTGATTATTTTCGATGACATGACTCACCATGCGCGGGCTTATCGAGAGTTATCGTTACTGCTGAAACGCCCGCCGGGTCGTGAAGCCTTTCCCGGCGATATCTTTTATGTGCATGCCCGTTTACTAGAGCGCGCGGGGCAGTTTACTAAGGAGGCGGGCGGTGGCTCTATTACCGCACTGCCGGTGGTAGAAACTCAGGCTGAAAACTTGTCGGCCTATATTCCCACCAATCTAATTTCCATTACCGATGGCCAAATTTATCTGTCGCCACGCTTGGTACGTAAAAATCAGTTTCCGGCGGTGGACTTAGGCTTGTCCGTATCACGAGTAGGCGGCAAGGCCCAAGGGCCAGCACTGAGAAGCGTGGCCGGTAACTTGCGCGTAACGCTGTCGCAGTTTGAAGAGTTGGAAGACTTTGCCCGCTTTGGCACTCGATTAGATGACGCCACTAAGGCACGCTTAACCCGAGGCGCAGCGGTGCGTAATGCGCTGCGCCAAGCGGAGCGGCAACCACAGTCGGTGTTGGAGCAATTAACTGTGTTGATTGCTGCCATGGCAGGGGTATTTGACGCGCTGGATGAAACCGCGGCCAGCCAAGCCATGCAAGCAGTACGCTTGGCGGCAACACACGCCTTGGCCGATATAGTCCAGCATCTTGAACAGCAGCAAGCGCTGACCGATGCCCATCAGCAAGCCATCATAGCGTTGGCCCATAGGGTAGTCGCATCTATAGCTAACAATAGCGCTGCTCACAATGCCGCCATTAACGATAGAGGTGAATAATGGCGCAGACGCTGGAGTTTCTTACCCGCCAACAAGCTACGCTCACCAGCATTCGCTCCATTGTGCACACCATGAAGACGCTATCGGCGATTAATGCCAACCCTTACGAGCAAGCGGCAGAGGCCATCTTTGAATATCGGCAAACCTTACTGCAAGGCTTTGCCGCCTTCGCCTATCGCACTGGCCCTTTAAAGCCTGGGTTTTTACAGACAGAAACGTCGAAAATTAGCCAACAGCTGCTGGTGGTATTTGGCTCGGATCACGGATTGTGTGGTAGCTATAATGAACTGCTAGCGCAGCAAGTATTTGAATATGCAGCTCAACCACAGCACCCGCTAACTTTGCTTTGTGTGGGCGCGCAAATGAGCGATGCCTTGTTAGCGCGGGGGTTAACGCCAGAAGTGGTATTGCTGCCGCCAGCCTCAGCCGATGGCATAGGCCGCTTGGCGACCGAGCTGGTGACGCAGATCGAAGCTTTTAGTCAGCATCAGGGCTTAAATGACTTCACCCTCAATAACACGGCTGTCAGCTTGGCCTTCACCCAAAGAGCCGAGCATCATGTGCGCGACCCACACATTCAGCTTTTATTGCCGCTCGATCCAAGCTTATTAGCGCGCCCCAAGCGCTGGGACTCGAGATCCTTGCCAGATTACAGCTTAGCGCCCCACACCTTATTGTCTGCGCTGCTGCGCAATTACTTATTTGCCAGCCTCTTTAGCGCCGCGGCCGAAGCCATGGTGACCGAAAATGCCGCGCGCTTGGCGCTGATGCAACAAGCAGAGCAGTCGGTAGACGAGCGCTTAGAAGAAGTAAGAAGCGAGGTAAACTATGTGCGCCAAACCGACATCACCAATGAACTGATGGATGTGATTATTGGGCATTTAGAATAGCCGACACTAAAGCCAACTATTCATGTGGGAGAGTAATAAATTATCATACTAAATCTACAGGATTCGGCCGCCTGTCGAGAGGTATCCGTTAAAACGAGTGAGTTCCAATGGCTCTAGCCTTTAACCAATTTGATGTAAGCAAGGTCGTCTTCATCACAGGCCGGCGCACGTATTGTCATTTCTTACTGCTTGTACCCTGTCAGCTAAGACCCACACCAAGTGGCGCATGCAAGCCAGAATTTCAGCCGTTTCAATAAGCTTGCTTGCTCTTCAAGAAAAACCTGATATTTTAAGGCAATCCCAAAGGGGAGTAGCTCTTCGCCAGCGTATCGTCATCACGAAACTGTCAGTTTCCGGTACCTGGGTCAGCATCGCTGATGAGCAAGACCTTTGCCGCTACCGGCAATGGTTAGTACTCCAAATCCAGAACAGGAGTCCAACGCTGCGTAGCTTGGATAATGCCGGTGAGCACTCGTATGCTTACGCCGGTACACCTAATCCTGTTATGGAGTGTTTGATATGGAATCTGTTGCAACCCCCATGCTCTGGGCCATTTTCTCGGGCGTAGTGCTACTGATGCTAGCTATAGACTTATTTTTAGTCGGAGGCGGCAAACAACATAAAGTATCGTTCAAAGAAGCTGCAACATGGTCGGTTATTTGGGTAACCGTTTCCATGCTATTTGCCGCTGGACTTTGGTGGTATCTCAAGGTCAATGTCAATGTCGATGTGGCTAACAGCAAAACGCTGGAGTTTATTACCGGATACCTGATTGAAAAATCGCTGGCGATCGACAATGTTTTTGTTTGGTTAATGATATTTAGTTACTTTGCTATTCCGGCCGAACTACAAAAACGGGTATTAATTTGGGGCGTACTTGGCGCCATAGTACTACGTACACTAATGATATTTGGTGGCGTTTGGCTTATTGAGCAATTCCACTGGTTACTCTACCTATTTGGCGCCTTCCTGCTTTTTACCGGTATAAAAATGTGGTTTTCAGCAGAACAAGAAACGGATTTAACCAATAATTTTCTGGTACTCTGGTTAAAGCGCAACTTTAATATTACCGAAAAACTGGAAGGCGAGAAATTTTTTGTTAAGCGCTCGATTAACGGAAAAATATTGCGCTATGCCACGCCATTATTCATTGTGTTAGTGTTGGTTGAGTGCTCAGATATTATTTTTGCGGTTGATTCAATTCCGGCTATTTTTGCAATTACTACAGATCCTTTCATAGTACTCACCTCAAATATCTTTGCTATTCTTGGCCTGCGTGCCATGTACTTTTTACTGGCTGATATGGCGGATCGTTTCAGTTTACTGAAGTACGGTTTAGCTCTGGTACTGATATTTATCGGTACGAAAATGCTCTTACTTGATCTGTTAACGATTCCTGTATGGCTATCACTGGGCTTGGTTGCCTTTTTTATTGGCGGCTCCATCATACTATCACTACGCAATAAAACCCCGGAAAAATAAAGTAGAAGAAAGGGCCGCCATTCTGGTTTAAAAACGCGGTCCTTTATTTATTTTTCGTCGCCACATGCAAATTTTTAATCGAACAACTAATATACCTAAATTAATATTTCTGCCGCCTACTTCTCAGGGCAGCAGCTCAGTGCTATAACTTAACGGACGAAATAAGAATTTAGGATTTCATTGTAAAAAAACAAAAGGTACATGTGCGATTATGAAACCACGCATAAAAATTAGAAAAGGCTTGATTACCAGTATTTTATTAATCGCTGTGTGGTCACCTTTATTGGTCAGTGCCGCCAACATGGATAAATACTCCAACAATCCAGCTTGGATGGATTGGGGCTTTTTTGGCAGCACTATTATTTCTGCTGGCCTGACCCGCTGGTGCAACAAATCTAACGACGAATAATTTGACCGCTTTTATATTAAAAAATAGCCAGCTAGCTGGCTATTTTCCACTTATTTTATTTAACCTCGGACAATTATTATTTCATATAAACAATAAAAAACCGCCTGATTCAACTCATTAAACAAGCTGAAATCTGACGGTTTTGGTATAAAAAGTACTACTCAGTGTAAATTTTTCATACATTCCAAAAATAAAAATTAATCATCCAAGCCGTTACTCAACCGTCACCGACTTGGCTAGGTTTCTGGGTTGGTCCACATCCGTGCCTTTAATCAGCGCCACATAGTAAGACAGCAACTGCAGCGGCAAGGTATAAACGATAGGCGCTATGGCGGCCGGCACGTGTGGAACCTGAATAACCTTCATATTGGCAGCGCTATTAAAATCGGCTTCTTGATCGGCAAACACGTATAAGAGTCCGCCACGGGCGCGTACTTCTTCGACGTTCGATTTCAGTTTTTCTAACAAATCATTATTCGGTGCTACCACAATAATCGGCATCTCGGCGTCGATCAGCGCCAACGGCCCGTGTTTTAATTCACCGGCGGCATAGGCTTCGGCATGAATATAAGAAATCTCCTTCAGCTTAAGCGCGCCTTCCATGGCGATCGGATACTGCTCGCCACGGCCTAAAAATAAGCTGTGTTGTTTCTCGGCAAAATCTTCGGCCAGCATTTCTATCTCGCCTGCTAAGCTCAAGGTTTCGGCCAAGTGGCCGGGTAGGGCGCGCAGCGCTTGCACTAGCTCTAATTCAGTCTCGACGGTCATCGTATTGCGGCAGCGGCCAATCGCCATCACCAACATCAGCAGCGCCGCCAATTGGGTAGTAAAGGCTTTCGTCGATGCCACGCCAATTTCGGCGCCAGCGCGGGTCATGAATGCCAAATCTGATTCGCGCACCAGTGAGGAGCTGGCCACATTACAAACAGCCAAACTGCTCATGAAACCTATGTCTTTGGCCACCCGTAGCGCCGCCAGCGTATCGGCGGTTTCACCACTTTGCGATAAGGTGATCAATAAACTGTTCGGCCGCACCACTGACTTGCGATAGCGAAACTCAGACGCTATCTCGATATCGCAAGACACGCCAGCCAGCGCTTCAAACCAGTAACGCGCCACCATGCCGGCATGATAAGAAGTGCCGCAGGCAATCAGCTGTATATGCTCGACTTTTTCAAAAATGCCACGCGCGCTATTACCGAAGGCTTCCACCACAACGCCGCTATCGGTAATACGACCTTCTAAGGTATCTGTGATGGCCTTAGGCTGTTCATGAATCTCTTTGAGCATATGATGACGATATTCGCCTTTATCACCGGCATCGTGGGTTACATCGGACTGCAGCTCGGCACGTTCAACGCTACCACCTTGAGCGTCAAAGATACGGACCTCTCGGCGCGTGACTTCGGCCACATCGCCTTCTTCTAAATACAAGAAGCGACGGGTAACCGGTAATAGCGCCAGCTGATCAGAGGCAATAAAGTTTTCGCCCACGCCAAGCCCAATCACTAGCGGCGAGCCGGAACGCGCCACTACTAGCCGCTCGGGATCGCGCGCATCCATCAACACGGTGCCGTAAGCGCCGCGTAGCTCTTTGAGCGTGGCTTGTAAGGCGCTAAGCAAAGAGTCTGTGTGTTGGCGATGATAATGCACTAAGTGAGCAATCACTTCGGTGTCGGTATCTGAGCTAAAGTGATAGCCCTTAGCCTGCAGCTGGGCACGCAGGCTTTCGTGGTTTTCGATAATGCCGTTATGTACTACGACTATATCGCCAGACACATGCGGGTGGGCGTTGCGCTGCGATGGCTCACCATGAGTAGCCCAGCGAGTGTGGGCAATGCCAGTGCCGCCCGTCAGCGGTTGTACATTAAGCGCATCGGCCAAGGCTTGTACCTTACCAAGCTCACGTAGGCGTTTGAGCTGGCTGGCGCCATCTGACCTGGTTTCGACTATGGCCAAGCCTGCCGAGTCGTAGCCGCGATACTCTAGGCGGCGCAAACCTTCTACCAATATTTCAGCTACATCCCGCTGGGCTACCGCTCCGACTATGCCGCACATACCTTGCTCCTAAATTTTGTTAACGATAATTAAGTTAATGCCCTTTTGCTCGAGCTGAGTTTGCTGTTCGACGCTAATACCGCTATCAGTCACTAGGGTATGAATGGCAGCCCAAGGCAATTCTAGATTGGGAATTTTGCGGCCGATTTTATCGGACTCCACCATCACCACTACTTCGCGGGCCACCTCGGCCATCACGCGCGATAAGCCGGTAAGCTCATTAAAGGTAGTGGTACCGCGGTCCAGATCAATACTGTCGGCGCCGATAAATAGCTGATCGAAATCGTAAGAACGCAACACCTGCTCGGCGATTTGGCCTTGAAACGACTCAGAGGCCGCGTCCCAAGTGCCACCCGTCATTAGCAAGGTCGGCTCGGGCTCTAACTCACGTAGCGCATTGGCAACCGCCAATGAATTAGTCATCACCACTAAGCCTTTTTTCTGGCTCAGCTCACCGAGCAGAGCGGCCGTGGTGCGACCGCTATCTATGATGATGCGATTATGGTCACGGATAA
Source organism: Candidatus Oceanisphaera merdipullorum (assembly GCA_018883865.1). Classification (GTDB taxonomy): domain Bacteria; phylum Pseudomonadota; class Gammaproteobacteria; order Enterobacterales; family Aeromonadaceae; genus Oceanimonas; species Oceanimonas merdipullorum. The sequence continues at coordinate 17,761 of JAHLFI010000097.1, read as the reverse complement.
GCCTAGCGGCGGCTTTGGCTAGCGCTTGTTTTGGTGCAGATACCGGCAGCTCTGCCATCAGCTCAACAGGCACGCGCACGGCACCACCATAACGGCGCAGTAATAAGCCGCTTTGTTCGAGGGCCGTCAGATCTTTACGAACCGTAACTTCGGAAGTGGTAAAGCGCTGCGCCAATTCATCCACTGTCACTTCGCCTTGCTCATGAAGCAAAGTAATTATGGTGTGGCGGCGCTGCTGAGTATTGGGCTTAGCAATATGCGTATGCGCTTTAACTAATTGAGAGTTAGATTTCGACATGCAGACTTTAGGTTTCGAAACGAAACAAAATACTAGCAGATCGAAAGCAAGAGGATCAAGTGTAAATCTTTGGTAGTCAGCGTTAGACCATAAAAAACGCGGTTGTGAAACTCACAACCGCGTCGCTTTTACTTCCAGCTTCTAACTGTCAGCTATTTTTTAACCGGTCTTGGCCAGTTCTTAATATGACGCTGGGGAACTCGGGTAATCACCAGCTCTTCTGCCGCTACGTCTTTGGTGACGGTGGAACCCGCCCCTAAGGTGGCGTTTTTACCGATGCGTACTGGCGCCACTAACTGAGTGTCGGAGCCGACGAACACGCCATCTTCGATGATAGTCTTAAACTTATTCACACCATCGTAATTACAGGTAATGGTGCCGGCACCTATGTTTACGCCAGCGCCAATCTCGGCGTCACCTAGGTAGCTTAAGTGGCCGGCCTTGGAGCCTTTTCCTAAACGGGTATTCTTAATTTCCACGAAGTTACCCACGTGGGCATCTTCACCTAATACCGCACCTGGGCGCAGACGAGCAAACGGGCCAGCTGAGCTGGCGCTGCCAAGTTCTGCTTGTTCAATAATGGAGTAGGGCTTAATGACCGCATCATCACAAATCACGCAGTCTTTGAGAATGGTTCCGGCACCAATGTGCACGCGGTTACCCAAGGTCACTTTACCCTCGATAATCACGTTCACATCTATCGTCACTTCCTCACCCACAATCAACTCACCGCGTAAGTCGAAGCGGGCCGGATCCAACAAGGTCACACCATCACGCATTAAGCGCTCCGCCTGCATCTTTTGATAAGCTCGCTCTAAACCGGCTAGTTGCACGCGGTCGTTGGCACCTTCTACTTCAGCTGTTGATGACGGATGCACGGTGGCAATGTCACAGCCATCTTTGTGCGCCATGGCGAAGATGTCGGTCAGGTAGTATTCACCCTGAGAGTTGTTGTTATTTAAGGCACTCAGCCAGCGTTTTAATAACCCCGCCTCAGCCACTAGCACGCCGGTATTTACTTCATTAATGACCAGCTGTTCCGCGTTAGCATCTTTTTGCTCGATTATGCCCACTACCTTGCCGTTCTCCCGCACGATGCGGCCGTAACCGGTCGGGTTATCTAGCTTCACCGTCAGCAGGCCCACGCCACCCGCTGGCTTGGCGGCCAATAGCGCTTTTAAAGTAGCTGGCTGCAATAAAGGCGTGTCGCCATAAAGCACTAATACATCATCAGAATCGGCGATGTCAGGCAACGCTACCGCCACCGCATGGCCAGTGCCCAATTGCTCGGCTTGGTGCACCCAGTTCAAGTCTGCAGTAGTGATGCGGCCTTTAAGTTGCTCAGCACCATGGCCATAGACCAGATGAATACCATCTACTGCACAGGCTTGAGCCGCCGCTATCACATGGCTCACCATGGGCTGATTGGCCACCGGATGTAGCACCTTAGGTAAAGAAGAACGCATGCGGGTGCCTTTACCCGCAGCTAAGATCACAGCCTGTGTTGTCATTAGAGTTAATATCCCATCAATAAAAAGTAAGCCATAAGCACTGAGCACCAAACTCAACAAAAGACGGCTCTGCCTTTAAGCTGGGTGCTGATTCAGCCATTCTGATTTTTTTATAAAAAAAAAGCGACCCTAAGGTCGCTTTTTTACGCACGAGTAACACGCACGTTATCTTTTCAGCAACTGCAACACGCGCAGTTTTGCCACAGCGCGAGCCAGATCGGCGGCCGCTTCTGCATAGTTAACATCATGAGATGAACTCTGCAACTTAGCTTCTGCCGCTCGTTTGGCTTCTTCGGCCTTGGCTTGATCCAGATCTTCGGCGCGAATAGCAGTGTCGGCTAATACCATGACACGGCTGTTCTGTACTTCCAGCATACCGCCAGATATATACAAAACTTCTTGTTGACCAAACTCAGTGACGTATTGCACTAAGCCTGGACGAATCGATGTCAACAAGGGGGCATGTCCGTAACGGATCCCCAATTCACCCTCAGAGCCGGAAACCGTCACCGCTTGCACAATGCCTGAGAACAAACGCTCTTCGGCACTAACAATGTCGAGATGAAAGCTAAAATCGGCCATCAGGTTCTCCTTCGCGGCTTACAGTTTCTTGGCTTTCTCGACGGCTTCGTCGATTGAACCAACCATGTAGAACGCCTGCTCTGGCAAAGAGTCGTAATCACCGTCTAAGATGCCTTTAAAACCACTAATGGTATCTTTCAATGACACGTACTTGCCCGGTGCACCGGTAAATACTTCTGCCACGAAGAAAGGCTGAGACAGGAAACGCTCGATTTTACGGGCGCGAGATACGGTGCGCTTGTCATCTTCTGACAGCTCATCCATACCCAGAATTGCAATGATGTCTTTCAGCTCTTTATAACGCTGTAAAACAGTCTGCACGCCACGGGCAACAGAGTAATGCTCTTCACCAACAACCTGTGGATCCAGCTGACGGCTGGTTGAGTCCAACGGATCAACTGCTGGGTAGATACCCAAAGCAGCAATCTGACGGCTCAATACTACAGTCGCATCTAAGTGAGCGAAGGTAGTAGCAGGTGACGGATCCGTCAAGTCATCTGCAGGTACGTATACCGCCTGCACAGACGTGATAGAACCTGTCTTGGTTGAAGTGATACGCTCTTGCAGCACACCCATCTCTTCAGCCAGTGTTGGCTGATAACCTACTGCTGAAGGCATACGGCCCAACAGTGCAGATACTTCAGTACCGGCCAAGGTGTAACGATAGATGTTATCTACGAAGAACAGTACGTCACGGCCTTCATCACGGAATTTTTCCGCCATGGTCAGACCGGTCAGTGCTACGCGCAGACGGTTTCCTGGTGGCTCGTTCATCTGACCATAAACCAACGATACCTTATCGATAACGTTAGAATCAGTCATCTCGTGATAGAAGTCGTTACCTTCACGAGTACGCTCACCCACACCTGCGAATACAGAATAACCACTGTGCTCGATAGCGATGTTACGGATAAGTTCCATCATGTTTACGGTTTTGCCTACACCGGCACCACCGAACAGACCTACTTTACCGCCTTTGGCGAACGGACAAACCAAGTCGATTACTTTGATGCCGGTCTCTAACAACTCAGAGCTGTTTGACTGCTCTTCATAGCTAGGAGCAGAACGGTGGATAGACCAACGCTCTTCTTCACCGATCGGACCTTTTTCATCGATAGGGTTACCCAGCACGTCCATGATACGACCCAGAGTCTGAGTACCTACCGGTACCTTGATTGGGTTGTTGGTGCGCTCGATTTCTAACCCTCGGCGTAAGCCATCGGAAGAACCCATGACGATACAACGTACAACGCCACCGCCGATTTGCTGCTGCACTTCCAGAACTATGCCCTGGCTTTGGCCTTCTGTCGTGATCTTCAGCGCTTCATATACGCGAGGAACCGCATCTTGCGGAAATTCAACGTCTACTACGGCACCGATGATTTGGACTATGATACCCTTACTCATGTCAAATCCTCTAAACCTTTGAATACCCTTGCCTTATACGGCACCGGCTCCAGCAACTATCTCACTCAACTCTTGGGTAATCGCCGCCTGACGGGCTTTGTTATACACCAATTGTAAGTCGTCGATTAAGTCACCGGCGTTATCGGTGGCGGCTTTCATTGCCACCATACGTGCAGCCTGCTCACTGGCGAGGTTTTCTACCACGCCCTGATACACTTGTGCTTCCACGAAACGTACCAGTAGCTTGTCCAACAGCGTCTTAGGATCGGGCTCATAGAGGTAATCCCAGCTGTGGGTGGCAACCGTTTCTTCCGATGCGGGTAAGGGCAACAGTTGATCAATCGTGGGTGCCTGGATCATGGTGTTTTCAAACTTGTTGTACACCAAATACAGTTTGTCTATCTCACCCGTGTTGTACGCTTCGAGCATGACGGTAACAGAGCCAATTAACTCGCCAAGCGATGGGTTATCACCCAGACCGCTCTTTGAGGCAATGACTTTGCCGCCGTAGCGGTTAAAGAAACTCACCGCTTTGCTACCGATCAGGCCTAAATCAAGCTCTACGCCTTGATCGGTCCATGCTTTCATCTCGGTCATGGCTTTTTTGAACAAGTTAATGTTCAAGCCACCACAGAGACCACGGTCGGTTGAGATAATAATAAACCCAACGCGCTTAACTTCGCGGTCTGCTAAATAAGGATGCTTGTATTCCAAGCTCCCTTGCGCGACGTTACCGATCACCTTGCGTATGGTTTCAGCGTATGGGCGGCTGTGGTCCATTCGTTCCTGCGCTCTGCGCATTTTCGAGGCGGCCACCATCTCCATAGCGCTGGTGATCTTTTGAGTGTTTTTAACACTCCCGATCTTGCTACGTATTTCTTTTGCGCCGGCCATGTCGCTTCTCCAATTCAGGTGGCAGCAAACGCTGCCACATGGTTACCAGGACTGGGTAGCCTTGAAGCTATCCAGCAACGCAGATAGTTGAGCCACAACGTCTTTGTTGTAGTCAGCTTTCTGGTTGATGTCTGCCATAGTGGCAGCATGTTCTGAATCGGCATAAGCGAGCAGGGCAGCTTCAAACGTAGTGATGAGGTTTAATTCAACATCGTCCAGATAGCCATTTTCAGCAGCAAACAGCACTAAGCCTTGTTCAGCAACTGACATAGGACGGTATTGCTTCTGCTTCATCAGCTCGGTAACTTTCTGACCGTGGCTCAGCTGCTTGCGCGTAGCTTCGTCGAGGTCGGAAGAGAACTGAGCAAAGGCTGCCAGTTCACGATACTGAGCCAAAGCAGTACGAATACCACCTGACAGTTTCTTGATAAGCTTAGTTTGTGCAGCACCACCTACACGAGATACAGAGATACCTGGATCAACTGCAGGACGGATGCCTGAGTTAAACAGCTCTGTGGTCAAGAAAATCTGACCATCGGTGATGGAGATTACGTTAGTCGGTACGAACGCAGATACGTCACCGGCTTGGGTTTCAATGATAGGCAGCGCGGTCAAAGAACCGGTTTTGCCTGTCACTTCACCTTTGGTGAATCTTTCTACGTACTCAACCGATACGCGAGAGGCACGCTCAAGCAGACGGGAGTGCAGATAGAAAACGTCACCTGGGTAAGCTTCACGACCTGGTGGTCGACGCAGCAACAGTGAGATCTGACGGTAAGCAACGGCTTGTTTAGACAAGTCATCGTATACGATCAAAGCATCTTCACCGCGGTCACGGAAGAATTCACCCATGGCGCAACCTGAGTAAGGCGCCAAGTACTGCAGTGCTGCAGACTCAGAAGCAGAAGCCACTACTACGATAGTGTTGGCCAGTGCGCCATGCTCTTCTAGCTTACGTACTACGTTAGAGATGGTGGACGCTTTTTGGCCGATGGCCACGTACACACACTTAACGCCAGAGTCTTTCTGGTTGATGATGGCATCAACTGCTAACGCAGTTTTACCAACCTGACGGTCACCGATGATCAGCTCACGCTGACCACGACCCACAGGGATCATGGCATCAACAGCTTTATAGCCAGTTTGCAGTGGCTCATCTACCGATTGACGGTCGATTACGCCAGGTGCAATCATTTCTACTGGAGAGAAGGTATCGGCAACAATGGCGCCTTTACCGTCGATAGGTGCACCCAAGGTGTTAACCACACGACCCAGCAGGTTACGACCCACTGGCACTTCTAAGATACGACCAGTAGAGCGAACTTTCATGCCTTCGGCCAGATCCGTATACGGACCCATTACCACGGCACCAACGGAGTCACGCTCCAAGTTCAATGCCAAAGCGTACAAGCCGCCTGGCAGTTCAATCATTTCACCTTGCATGATGTCAGCAAGGCCGTGAACACGGATAATACCGTCACTTACAGAGACGATAGTACCTTCGTTTCGTGCTTCACTGACAACGTTGAATTGCTCAATTCGCTGTTTAATCAGCTCAGCAATTTCTGTTGAATTCAGTTGCATGCTCTATTCCCCAATCAAGATTGCAGCGTTTCAGCCAAGCGGGACAGCCTGCCCCGAACACTTCCGTCGATAACCAAATCACCGGCTTTAATAATAATGCCGGCCATTAGTGCTGGATCGACACTGCAATTCAGCTTCACTTTGCGATCTAAGCGCTTTTCAAGTGAGGCCTGAATCTTGGCCATTTGTTGCTCAGTTAGTTCGGCGGCAGAAATCACTTCGGCTTCTACTTCCCGGTCTAGCTCTGCCTTTAATGCGGCAAATTCTAAGACCACTGCTGGCAACACACTCAAGCGTCCGTTTGCGGCCATTACCTTTATCAGGTTCTGGCCTTGCTCATCGAGCTGATCGCCACAGACAGCCAAAAACAAGTCGGCCATCTTTTCCGCGTTCAGATTGCTGTTGATAAGGTCTTCTACTTGCTTGTCCGTTGCGACTTCTGCAGCAAAACTCAGCATCGTTAACCAGTTATCAACCGCTTTTTTCTCAACGGCAAAATCGAAAGCTGCTTTGGCATAGGGGCGAGCAATGGTTTTCATTTCCATAGCTCTATGTCCCTTACAGTTCAGCTACTACTTTCTCGACAATGTCGCTATTAGCAGCGGCATCAATTTGACGCTCGAGGATTCTTTCTGCACCTACCAAGGCAAGAGCAGCAACCTGCTTACGCAGTTCCTCTTTAACACGGTTGCGTTCGGCTGCAATTTCAGCCTGAGCCTGTGTCAGTATTTTTTCACGTTCAGCTTGCGCTTCACGTGTAGCATCCTCGACGATCTGAGCCTTACGCTTATTAGCCAACTCAATAATTTGAGCAGACTGTAGCTTGGCTTCTTTCAATTGTTCGGTTGCATGGTCTTGCGCCAGGGCCAAATCTTTCTTGGCACGCTCCGCTGAAGATAAACCTTCGGCGATTTCTTTCTGGCGAGCTTCAATGGCGCCCATAAGTGGGGGCCATACATACTTCATGCAAAACCAAACGAAGACAATGAAGGCGACCGTTTGACCGAGGATTGTTGCGTTCATGTTCATCGCAACTCTCCTTTAAAATAGTTAGCAGACTGATTGATCAGACGTGGCATTAAGCAGCAACGGCGAAAATCAGATACAGAGCCATACCAACGGTGATCATTGGGATAGCGTCAACCAGGCCAACTACGATAAAGAAGTTAGTACGCAAAGCTGACAGCATGTCAGGTTGGCGAGCTGCACTTTCCATGAACTTGCCACCCAGCATAGAAATACCGATAGATGCGGCGATAGCGGCGAAGCCCAACATAACGGCGGCAGCGATGTAGATCATTTCCATTTTTATTTCTCCAATTATTAGCGGTTTAACGACTGCTTGTTAAAGTATTGTTATCTTTATTATTAATGTTCTTCAGACGCCATTGATAAGTAAACAACGGACAAGATCATGAAGATGAAAGCCTGTAAGGTGATTATCAATATATGGAAAATCGCCCAAGGCACATTAAGGGCCCATTGAGACCACCATGGCAACAAGCCGGCAATCAAGATGAAAATCATCTCACCCGCATACATGTTACCGAACAGTCGTAAACCTAATGAAATAGGCTTAGCGACCAGTGATACAGTCTCAAGCACCAAGTTAACAGGGATCATTGACCAGTGATTTAGTGGTTGCATGGTCAGCTCTTTAACAAAGCCTGACACGCCTTTCTCTTTGATACTGAAGATAATGATCAAAAAGAACACACCAAATGCCATGGACATGGTGATGTTAACATCGGCGGAAGGAACAACCCTCAGGTAAGGAATACCGAGCAATTGTGCGCCATAAGGCAGGTAGTCGACTGGTAGTAAGTCCATTGCGTTCATCAAGAAAACCCAGACAAAAATGGTTAGTGCCAACGGAGCAACTAACTTATTTTTACCATGGAAGACGTCTTTAACGGCACCATCTACAAAGCCAACTATCAACTCAACGGCACATTGCAACTTGCCTGGCACACCACTAGTTGCACGAGTGGCAACATGGTGGAATAGCCACAAGAACAGCATTCCCAGGACAACGGAAACAAGCAAAGAATCGATATTTAACGCCCAAAATCCCGAACCAATCTGCAAATGCGTCAGATGGTGTGAGATATAACCTTGGGTAGTTAAGACATCTCCTGTTGCAGCCATGTGTTTTCCTAGTAACGGTTGTTGAGAGTGAACGAAACAATCCACTGCATCAGCAATGCTGTGATGTAAGCAGTAAACAGAGGTGCATGCTGCACTTCCATAAACTTGAGCGCTATCGTAAACAACAAGATAGTGCTACCAAACTTAATCCCAGCCCCGCTGTAAAAGTCCGCCATAATGCTACCTGGCGTCGCATGTTTAGCCGAGAAGGCAAACACTCGCACGCTAAATAAACATTGGGGAACCCAGTAGATTCCGCCCCCAATAAGGGCAGAACGAGCAGCAGCCTCACCCTGTAAATAAAAAAACAGGGCACCAACGGCCACTACCAAGAGTAATTGACAACACAAAGTCACCAGCGCCAGTTGCTTGTCGCTCAGGTGCCGCTTCATTTGGTTCACAAAAACTCCTGATACAGTTAGGGGCCAACTGAGGACACATATCCAGATAGACAGGTGCTACAGCTAAGCCCCAAAAAAGCAGGTCAAATTATACCCGTGCTCGGCATAATTGCAATTGCAGTAAGCTCCTTATTTTCATAGCTTTACTGCCTGCATTTAGCCCTTACTCATGGATGTTAAATGTTTGTTTACACCAAGTAACTTAAAGCTCGGATTGGTCATTTATACCAAAGAAATGACTTATTTTATCCAACTCATTCAATGAGTTATATGAAATCACTAGCTGACCTTGATCCTTCTTAGTCGTCTTTATCTCTACCTTGGCACCCAGTTTGGCGCCAATTTCTTGTTCAAGTTGGCTCATTAACAAGGATCTAGGTTGCTCAATCGACTCTTTTTTCGGATTTTGACTTTGTTTAACTAAACGCTCAGTTTCGCGAACCGTGAGTCCTTTTTGTGCCACCAAGCGGGCTAATACTGTTTGTTGCTCACCGGTAATACCTAATAAAGCGCGGGCATGACCCATTTCTAGCGAGCCATGTTCGACCAATTGCTTCACTTCATCGTTCAATTGCGCCAAACGTAGCAAGTTAGAAACTGCACTTCGACTCTTGCCCACGGCTTCCGCTACCGACAAATGAGTAAAGCCAAATTCTTCGATTAAGCGCGACAGGGCACGAGACTCTTCAATCACATTTAAGTCTTCGCGCTGAATGTTTTCAATGAGACCAATGGCCATAGCCGCTTGATCGGCCACGTCTTTAATGAGGCAGGGCACATGGCTTAAGCCGGCGATGCGCGCGGCACGCCAGCGGCGTTCACCGGCGAGGATTTCATAGCCGCCCTCGGCAATCGGCCGCACTATGATGGGCTGAATGATGCCTTGCTGACGAATCGAGGTAGCCAGCTCTTCTAACGCCACCTGAGACATATCGCGGCGCGGCTGGTACTTACCGGGGCGTAGCTGATTAAGGCTCAAGCTTTGCAGCTCGCCATTGGCTCCGGGTTCAGAATGGAAGTCGGCCTGTTGCTGACGCACATTGGCCGCCGAGCTAGTGCTCAATAAGGCGTCTAAGCCCTTGCCTAACCCCCGTCGTTTCATGTTCATACTAATTGTTCCGAAGTTTCAAAAGAGTCTAAAGACAGTTCTTCGCGGCGCAAGATTTCACCGGCCAAAGCCAAGTAGGCTTTGGCACCCAAGGAAGATTTATCGTAATACATGGCGGGCTGACCAAAGCTGGGCGCCTCGGCAAGGCGCACATTACGTGGAATAACGGTGCGATATACCTTGTCGCCAAAGTGGGTCTTAAGCTGGTCAGAGACATCGCTAGACAGGCGATTACGATGATCGTACATAGTGCGTAATATGCCTTCGATTTTTAAATCTTTATTGACCACGGCAGCCAGCTTGCTGATGGTATCCACCAAGGCAGTTAAGCCTTCCAGCGCAAAATACTCGCACTGCATGGGCACCAATACCGAATCGGCGGCGGACATGGCGTTTACGGTCAGTAAGTTCAAAGAAGGCGGGCAGTCGATAAAGATATAATCGTAATAATCACGCACCGAAGCCAAGGCTGTGCGCAGGCGTAGCTCACGGGCAAACACTTCCATCAGCTTGATTTCGGCGGCGGTGACATCGCCATTACCGGCCACGAGATCATAGCCACCGCTCGTTTCGCGCTCTATGACTTGTTCGATAGGCACTTGGTCTACGAGCAATTCATAGGCGGTATTAGGCACCTGATATTTATCGATGCCGCTGGCCATGGTGGCGTTACCTTGCGGGTCCAAGTCGATCACCAACACTTTACGCTTGGTCGCAGCCATGGAAGCTGCCAAGTTGACACAGGTCGTAGTTTTACCCACGCCGCCTTTTTGGTTGGCAATGGCGATGACTTTTCCCACCGAGCACCTCTATTTGGCTAGTTAGCTAGCGAGTTTGATGATCACCAAGTGGCGATCTCCGTCCTGCTCAGGCACGGTTAAGGGATAAACCTTATCTAACGCCAAGTGAGCAGGTAATGATTGTAACTCCTGCTCTGGATATTGTCCTTTCAGTGCTAAGAAGCGACCTTCGGGCGTAGGCAGGTGAGCGCACCAGCTTACCATGTCATCCAATGAAGCGAAGGCGCGACTTAACACGCCATCAAACTTAAGCTCGGGCTGATAGAGCTCGACACGACTTTCGACGGCGGTGACGTTAGTCAGCCCCAAATTATGGATAACCATACGAATAAAACGAATCCGCTTGCCAAGACTGTCGAGCAACACAAATTCTTTATCAGGATTGAGAATGGCCAGCGGCAAACCGGGCAGACCAGGGCCTGTGCCTACGTCAATAAAGCGCTCGCCCTCAAGATAAGGGCTGACCACTAGGCTATCGACCATGTGGCGGCCGACCATGGCGAGTGGGTCACGCACCGAGGTCAAGTTGAATGCCTTGTTCCACTTGTCGAGCAAGGTGACCAGCGTCACTAGCTGATCCGCTTGCTGTTCACTAACGACTAACTCAGTTTGAGCCAGCAGACGCGCTAGGGTGCTTTTTAATTGTTCTTTCATATTATTTATTTACGCCCATGTCTTACGCTGATTTGCGCAGCAAGCCACGTTTTTTAAGGTGAACCAGCAAAATAGAAATCGCCGCCGGTGTAATACCTGGGGTGCGCGAGGCAATGCCTAAGGTTTCTGGCTTAGCGAGATTAAGCTTTACTATCACCTCGGTAGACAGGCCGGGGACTTCTTTGTAATCCAAGTCCAATGGCAAGTGGGTGTTTTCATTACGCAGCTGCTTTTCTATTTCACCTTTCTGACGCTCTATGTAACCCGCATACTTGGTTTGGATCTCAACTTGCTCCGCCGCTTGTTCATGAGCGATACCTGGGCCTATGCCGTCTATGGTCATCAGCGTTTTGTAATCAAGCTCAGGGCGACGTAATAATTCTTCGAACGTGTGTTCTTTGCTTAACGGCGTTTTTAATAATTCATTTAGACTCGCGGCAGAACTGTGCACCGGGTTAATCCAGTTCTCGCTCAGGCGTTGGGTTTCTGTGGTGATCTGCTCCATCTTGTCACAGAACAGCGCCCAACGATGATCATCCACCAAACCTAGCTCACGACCGGCTTCAGTCAAGCGCAGATCGGCATTGTCTTCACGCAACAGCAAACGGTATTCCGCGCGGCTGGTAAACATGCGATAGGGTTCTTTGGTACCGAGTGTGGACAAGTCATCCATCATCACGCCCATGTAAGCCTGATCTCGACGGGCCGACCAAGGCTCTTTGCCAAAAGCGCGTAGCGTGGCGTTTAGACCGGCTAGCAAACCTTGCGCCGCCGCTTCTTCGTAACCTGTGGTGCCGTTGATCTGTCCGGCGAAAAACAAATTATGTAGAAACTTGTTTTCCATGTTGATCTTCAAATCTCGCGGATCGAAGTAATCGTACTCGATGGCGTAACCGGGACGCATGATGTGCGCCTGCTCAAAGCCCTTGATCGAACGTACGATCTGCAGCTGTACATCGAAGGGCAGGCTAGTGGAAATGCCGTTGGGATAAAGTTCTGTGGTGGTTAGGCCTTCTGGCTCAACGAAGATCTGATGCGAGCTCTTATCAGCAAAGCGCATGATCTTATCTTCGATCGAGGGGCAATAACGGGGGCCAATACCTTCGATCACACCGGCATACATGGGGCTACGATCCAAGTTCTGACGGATCACATCATGGGTTTTTTCATTGGTGTGCGTGATGTAGCAAGGGATCTGTCTCGGTTGATCCACTCGACTGCCAATGAAGGAAAACACCGGTGTGGGGTTATCGCCAGGTTGGGTTTGCATCACCGAAAAATCTACGGTGTTGGCATCAATACGTGGTGGAGTGCCGGTTTTAAGTCTGTCGATACGCAGCGGTAACTCACGCAAGCGCTGGGCCAAAGCGATAGAAGGGGGATCTCCTGCACGACCGCCTTTGTAGTTATCCATACCTATGTGGATCAGGCCGTTAAGAAAAGTTCCTACGGTTAATACAACGGTTTTAGCTCTGAATCGAAGACCAGTTTGGGTGATTACCCCGACCACTGTATCGCCTTCGAGGATCAAATCATCACAGGCTTGTTGGAAGATCTTTAAATTAGGCTGATTTTCTAAGCGTGTGCGTACCGCTTGGCGATAAAGCTGACGATCCGCTTGTGCACGGGTGGCTCTTACCGCAGGTCCTTTGGAAGCATTGAGCGTACGAAATTGGATCCCTGCGTTATCGGCTGCCATGGCCATGATCCCGCCGAGGGCGTCGATCTCTTTAACCAAGTGACCTTTGCCGATCCCACCAATGGCCGGATTACAGGACATTTGCCCCAAGGTATCTATGTTATGGGTCAATAATAGGGTGTTTGCTCCCATGCGGGCAGCAGCTGCAGCGGCTTCGGTGCCAGCATGGCCACCACCGACGACGATGACATCAAACGATTCTTCATAGTGCATAACAAATACTCTTGAGACAGCAGGTGTGAGGATCCCGAAGGACGGTTATTTTAGCTGTTTTACGACTGAGATGGAAACCCGATCTAGAGGATCTTTGCTGTGCTTAATAGATCTTAGATCTCTAGAGAGATCTTCTATTATGACTACTACTAGGGATCCACTTTTCTGTGAGTAAGCCTCTTTTGATCTTAAAGATCATGAGCTTAAGTAAGATCTATAGCTGTGTACAACCTCTCGGTAGATCCCCTTGAGCAGGTGGGTAACTGCCCTACTTATACACAGGCGCCCTAGGGTATTTATTTCATTAAGAGGATAACTATAGGTTTAACACCGCTTTCAACCATAGTTGTGCACATGTAGATAAAAACGAGGTGTTAATAAAAACACTCTATTAAGCAGGGGATCTGTTGATAACTTGGTGGAAGGAATTTATTTAGGCTTGGGATCCCTTGTTAAGCAGATCCCTAAAATAGGCTTAATTGTAAGATCTAATGCTTAGTTAGCCAATGATCGAGCCACTTCTTTGCGATCATCTCTGGTGGATCTGGCAAGCTCACGTCTATCTTAAGTTGATCCTCTACTCGATTGGCGCCTAAGCTTTTAAACTGACGATCCAGCGTTTGTATGGCTTGGCAGAAATCATCGTAAGAGGAATCGCCCAAACCAACGGCTAAATAGTTAAGGCCTGTTAAGTTTGGCGCCTGGTCAAGCAGTTGTTGGTAGAAAGGTTGAATGTTTTCCGGTAGATCGCCTGCGCCATGGGTAGAGCAGATTAATAATAGGGTGTGGTTAGGCTTGATCAAGATGTGATCAACTTGGGGAGAAGTGTGAATAACTGTGTGATAACTATTTTCTTGCAGGATCTCTGCCAAATATTCGGCCAGATCCTCAGCGGCACCTAAAGTGGAGCCCACCAAGAGGGTTATGTGTTTCATGGGGCATCTCGATAAAATAAAGTGCTGATTTTAGCATCATCAACTTAAATAGTCGGTGTAAGATAGAGCGCGGCAAGGCGACTTTAGTCTAACAAGTCACGGTGTCGACGGTCGATAAGGCGGAGCAACGGGGTATTAAATGAAAAAAAAACAAAAATATTCCACCTTTAATGCATCAATTGCATTGACCGAAAAGCGCATCCATATTTCAATAGCTGCCGGTCTCAACCAGCAGCAGTATCCCGACCAAAGCAGTACCAAAAATAACAAGGAAAATATTGTGACGTATATTCATAACACCATCACCAAACTCAAAAAGACCAGCCCAGCGCAAGCTGAGTTTTATCAGGCGGTAGAGGAGGTGCTGGAGTCGTTACAGCCCATCCTTGAAACTAATGAAAAGTACCAGTTGCACTCCATTATCGAACGCATGGTTGAGCCTGAACGCCAACTGATGTTCAGAGTTCCTTGGGTGGATGATCAAGGTAAGGTTCAAGTTAACAAAGGTTACCGCATTGAATTCAACTCCGCACTGGGTCCTTATAAAGGCGGCTTACGCTTTCATCCTAGCGTGAATGCCAGCATCATCAAATTCCTCGGTTTCGAACAAATCTTCAAAAACGCACTTACCGGCTTGCCAATCGGCGGCGGTAAAGGTGGCGCTAACTTCGATCCTAAAGGTAAATCTGACGGCGAAATCATGCGTTTTTGTCAGTCATTTATAAATGAGTTGTATCGCCATATAGGTCCTACTACAGACGTGCCTGCTGGTGATATCGGCGTGGGCGCCCGTGAAATTGGCTACATGTTTGGCCAATATAAGCGCCTGACCGGTAACTTTGACGGTGTTTTCACCGGCAAGAGCTTGCTGTGGGGTGGTTCATTGGCGCGTAAAGAAGCGACCGGCTACGGCTGTGTCTACTTCGCGCAATACATGCTGGAAGACAAGGGCGATACCTTAGCTGGTAAGCGTTGCTTGGTATCGGGAGCTGGTAATGTGGCTATTTACACCATAGAAAAACTCTACCAAATGGGTGCTACACCGATCAGCTGTTCAGACTCTAGTGGAACCATATACCACGAATCTGGTATTAATCTAGATACCTTAAAAGAGTTGAAAGAAGTGCGTAAGGTGCGTTTGAATGAATACCTAAACGCGCATCCTGAAGCCACCTTTATTCCGGTAGCAGATTACCCTGCGGATAGCAATGCGGTATGGCATATCAAAGGCGCTCAGTTGGCGTTTCCTTGTGCCACGCAAAATGAAGTCAATGAAGTTGACGCCAAGGCATTGGTGGCTAATGGCTGCATCGCCGTGTCTGAAGGTGCCAACATGCCTTCTACCCAAGATGCGGTAGAGGTGTTCTTGAACGCAAATATTCACTACGGACCTGGCAAAGCTGCCAACGCCGGCGGCGTGGCTACCAGCCAGCTGGAAATGGCACAAAACGCCAGCATGCAGCGCTGGAGCTTTGAAGAAGTAGATGAAAAGCTCAAAGTTATCATGAAAAACATCTACCTGAACGCTAGCCAAACTGCCGCCGAATTCGGTGAGCCGAACAACCTAGTGTTAGGCGCCAACATTGCGGGCTTCCGTAAAGTGGCAGATGCCATGATAGAGCAGGGTGTGGTTTAAACTGCAACCTTGAGCTAGAACCTAAAAACTTCTAGCTAGAAGAAAAAAGCCCTGAGCCTAAAGCTTGGGGCTTTTTATTTTGTCTTTGGGTTTAGTGGTTAAGGTGGTGGGCATTCTTTGCGAGTTTTGCTGCTAGGTGTTTCTCTCTGCGGCAATGACGGATATTTCAACCAGCAATTCATTGCGCGCCATGGCGCCTTCTATACAAGTACGGGCGGGGGCGTGACCTTCAGGTACCCAAGCATCCCACACCGCATTCATGGCGGAAAAGTCATTCATGGTTTTTAAGAAGATAGTGGCCGACAGCACATGCTCGCGGCTGGATCCGGCCTCTAATAATAATTCATCCACTTTATCCAGCATGGTGATCGTTTGTTCGGTAATATTCTTACTGGCATCTTTAGGCACTTGGCCACTCAAATAGACGATGCCGTTATGTTTGACGATGCGGCTCATCCGCTCGCCAATGTGTAAGCGTTCTATAGTCATGTCTGCTCCGGTTATAAAGGGGAAGAAGATCCGCGTAGTACGCTTCACGCCGCGCGCTGTCCGTAAAGAAAGACGGCGTTAGTCTTTGACCTATGGCGTACAGCGTAAGGCTTATCGCTTCTCTTAGTAAACAATAAGGATGAAATATTATGGCGGCGATCACGCAGCTCAACCTCTATCCCATCAAGTCTGCGGCAGGCTTATGCGTTGAACAGGCATATGTGACCTTTGAAGGTTTGTTGGGTGATCGTCGTTTTATGTTAGCTAAACTCGATGGCGGCTTTATTAGTGCCCGTACTCATCCGCGCTTACAACTAATTCACGTAACACCGGTCGCAGGTGGTTTGGACTTACACTATGGCAAACGCTCATTAATGGTGCGTTACGGTGAATTTCTCAAACAGCCTGTAACGGCCAACGTGTGGGACGATACCTTTAATGCCTTAAGTACTCATCCTCACTATGATGCTTGGTTTAGCGAGACCTTAGGCGAGGCGGTGCAGTTTATGTGGCTGGGTGAACATTCTCAGCGTTATCGACAAAAATTAGGGACAGCGGTGAGCTTTGCCGATGGTTATCCGCTGTTACTGATCTCCGAAGCATCGTTAAGTGACCTCAACCTACGTGCCGACGCTAAATTGTTAATGTCACAATTTAGGCCCAACTTAGTGATCTCGGCTAATCGGGCCTTTGAAGAAGATGGCTGGCGTCGTATTCGTATCGGTGAGGTGGAATTTGTAGTAGCCAAACCTTGTAGCCGATGCGTGATGACCACCATAACGCCTGGTACGGAACACTTTAATACTAACAAAGAACCACTGGCTACCTTACTGCGTTATCGACACGGCAGTGATGGCGAGGTTTATTTTGGCCAGAACCTGATTGCCATTAATGAAGGCATTATTCGCCAAGGCGATAGTGTTGATGTGCTGGAATACACCACAGCTGCTATTTATGCGGACAGCGCACCTAAACGCAGGGAGCTAATTTGTGTAGGACGAGAGGCATTAACACCAGATATTGAAACTTACTGGTTAGCGGCAGCCGATGGTAAAGCATTGCCCAGTTACCAAGCAGGACAGCACTTGCCGATTGCCATTGATATTAATGGACACCGCTATGTTCGCCATTACACCTTAAGCTCCAGTCCTACCAGATCCGAACGTTATGCCCTTAGCGTGAAACGCCAACCCGATGGCAAAGTATCACCTTGGTTGGCTGAGCACTTTCAACTGGGTGAATGTTTGCTTGCCCACGCGCCGGCCGGTGATTTTTTCTTAGAACCAGCCCAGCGTTATTTATTATTGTCCGCAGGCTCGGGCATTACGCCTATGTTGTCTATGGTGCGCGCACTCGCGGATCGACGCCAGCTAACCGATGTGGTGTTTATCCATGTCTGTCG
>JAHLFI010000096.1 GCA_018883865.1 Candidatus Oceanisphaera merdipullorum | reverse complement strand
CCTGAGTGGAAAGCCTTGATTGAGCGCCACGCGCCAGACGCGACTATCTATTCTGCGACCACAGCGCTGCAAGATCCGCATTATGTGCAAGCTCGCCCATCTTTAATCGCGCAAATGCGTAAAGCGAACTTAGCGATGTGTTCGGGTGCAGAACTGGAAGTGGGCTGGCTGCCAATACTGCAAACTCGAAGCGGTAACGGGGCGGTGCAACATGGTGCAACCACCATGATTTACGCAGCAAGTTTAGTGAATATGCTAGACAAGCATGATCATGTGGACCGCAGCATGGACGATATTCACGCGCACGGAAACCCCCATATTCAGTTTGCTGCCAATGAGATGATCCCGCTCTCTAATGCGTTAACTCAGCGCTTGCAAGCCATAGATCCTGAAAACGCGCATACCTACCAAGCCAACGGTATTAAATTCCGTGCGCACTGGCATCACAAGCTGAATGAATGGAACCAAAAAGCCGCCCCCCTCAAAGGCAAGCAAGTGGTGGGGTATCACGAAACCTATCGTTATCTGTTTGATTGGCTGGGGATAAAACAAATCGCAGATCTGGAGCCTAAACCGGGCATGTCACCGACGACTTCGCATCTGCAATCCTTGACTAAATTGGAAGCAGACACATTTGATGCGATTGTCTATTCACCCTATCAAGATCAGCGCCCTGCCCACTGGTTACAGCAGCGCACAGGCAAACCCGTGATCCCACTTCCGTTGACAGTTGATGAGGGCGAAGGCCTTGATCAAATGTACGATCGGGTGATTGATGGTTTGCTAAAGGTGTTAGTCACACCCGCGACTGTGCAGGTCCCTCAATCATGATGGAATATTCATGGCTGCTGCCCGCAGTATTGTGTGGCTTGATAGCGCTGGTTGGTAACGTGGTGCTTGGTCAGCAAGTGTTGGAACGTCAGATCATTTTCATTGATTTGGCGGTGGCACAAGTGGCCGCATTGGGCGCTGTGTTAAGTCACTATTGGCTGAGCCAATACCCTCTCTTTACGGGTTCCTTTTTGGGGGAGATGGTGGGCCCGTGGGTAATGTCTTTACTGCTCTGCAGCCTGATTGCCGTGATGGAAAAGCGTTATCAACAGCACTTGGAGTCCATGATTGGCTGCTTGTTTGTGGTGTCGGCATCGCTGGCAATATTACTGGTAAGTAAAGACCCGCATGGTGCTGACTTTATTCAGGGCATTTTAAATGGGCAGTTGCTGTGGGCGGTATGGGATAACGTTTGGCCTTTGGCACTCATCACAGCGGCTATGTTAATGCTGGTCTGGCTCAAACCAGAATTTATGAAAGGCAGTGGTTTCTATCTCATCTTTGCCATCTTAATGCCCATTACGGTAAAGCTGATGGGCATTTACTTGGAATTTGCCTTGCTGGTGATCCCAGCTCTCTGTGCCGCTACGTTAAAAGGTACTCGATTCTTTGTCGCTAGCATCTGCATTGGTGTAGTGGGAATCTTATCTGGTATTGCCGTATCGGCCCGCTACGATTTACCAAGCGGAGCCAGTGTCGTCATTACCTTATTTATCGCAGGATTGTTGTTTCATTTTTTGATTCAACCCCTGTCACATCGAGTGTCAGTATGTAGTGATGCAGGAAATGGCTCAAAAACATAATCATTCCGGCTGAAGACATCTAGATCACAAAAAAGCCTGATTGACGCTGCCATCGTTAAGGAGAGTGCTGGTTGAGAAAGTAACGAGGGAAAGTAACTATGGAAAGGAATCCCGTGCCGCATAGGACGTTAGTCAAAGTACAGATTAAGCGAACAATAAACGCACGGTAACTCAAACAAAAAACGCGACCTATATTAGGTCGCGTTTTTTGTTTGATATTCATGGGCGCTGAGCCTAAAAGCTTAAACCTTGCTTTCCATTAATAACACGGGTACGCGTTCGCCTTTACGGGCCAGCTCTTTTTGCTCGATAAAAGTAAAGCCCACCCGCTCAAAAAAAGGCTTGGCGGTGATGCTGGCTTCACAATAGAGGCGATCTAGCCCGCGCGCGCCGGCTTCCGCTTTCAGGCGCTGCATTAAGGCGCGGCCAACACCTTGCCCTTGATGAGCATGATGTACATAAAATAAGTCGATGCGGCCATCATCGGACAGTTCGGCAAAACCCAATAACTCTCGCCCTTCGGTTGCCACTATCGGATGGGTGCGAATAAAACGGCTCACCCAATGGGGTGCATCATATTCGTCGGGTGCCCACACCACGCGTTCGTCGTGGCGGTAATCCACATCATTAATACGGTGCACAGTATCGTGGAGCAAACGCCAAATGCTGCCGGCTTCACCACTGCGGATTTTTCTGATTTCCATTCTGACCCCTGCCGCACCTTGTGCGCCTAAACCTGTCCTCTATATAGCCACATTTGCCGCTAAGAAAAAAGGTGTCGCTGGATCATAATGCGCTATTTATTGCTTAAGGCTGGGATTTCGTGGGGGTTTTACGGCCATTGGCTACATATGATGATAATTAACAACAAAAACACAACGCCAAAATGCAAGGCAAAGAGAGCTTTATGAATCCATATTGCAAAAGTCAAAAAAAACCCCGAGCCTAAGCTCGGGGAAGAACTAACAACAATGACGAACTAGATCACGTACTCATTCACAAACTTAGTACCGGGCCACACTCAATATAAGCGCAGTTTATAAGCCTAATTTCTTCAAATCAGCTTCGGCAACACTGGCCGGTACCGGCACATAACCGTCTTTGCTTACTATCTCTTGCCCTTCTTTAGATAACATCAACTTCACAAATTCAGTTTCCATTGGACCCAAAGGCTCGTTGGGGTGCTTGTTCACATACACATACAAGAAGCGCGATAAAGGGTAATCACCACTAATGGCATTATCCGCATTAGCCGCCACATAATCTGTAGAGCCTACTTCAGCTAAGGGGACTGAGCGCACACTGGAAGTGCTGTAACCCAAACCAGAGTAGCCAATAGCATTTAATGACGAAGACACAGATTGCACGACCGAGGCCGAACCTGGCTGCTCATTCACGTTATTCTTGAAATCACCTTTACATAAGGCTTCATCTTTAAAGTAGCCATAGGTGCCTGATACTGAATTACGGCCATAAAGCTGAATGTCGCGCGCCTGCCAATCACCTGTTAAGCCCGTTTGTCCCCACTGGGTAATCGGCTCTGCACTGCCGCAGCTTAAGGTGCTGGAGAAAATCGCATCCACCTGATCTAGGCTCAAGCCTTCAATCGGGTTGTCTTTATGCACAAATACCGCCAAAGCATCGATGGCTACGCGCACCGGCGTTGGTTTATAGCCATAGCGCTTTTCAAACGCTTCTATTTCATTGCTTTTCATCGCGCGGCTCATAGGCCCAAACTGCGCCGTGCCTTCGGTAAGCGCAGCCGGTGCAGTTGAAGAGCCTGCGGCTTGGATCTGAAGATTGACGTTCGGATAATAACGAGTAAATGCTTCTCCCCACAGGGTCGCCATGTTCGCTAGCGTATCAGAACCCACTGAAGATAAGTTGCCCGACACGCCACTCACTTTTTCGTAATCAGCCAAGCCACTATCTACCTCAGCCAACACATTAGCGGAGACCAAAGCGGCCGTTAAACCAAGAGCGGTAACTAGAGTATTCAGTTTCATGTTTATCTCCATTTGAATGCGATTCCTTTAGACGTCGCCAGTATTGCCGTTTTATATGACAAACAAATTAACTAACCATGACGATGTAATGACAAGACGCGGGCGTTTACGTAAAAGAGAAAAAACCTGCAGACTCGGTACTTTTTTCCATTGCTAGCGCTCGGCTTCACGCTTGCTTACTAGCAAGCGATGCTCAGGCAGCATAAAACTAAAGCAGCAGCCTTTACCCAGTTGGCTGGTAATATCTAGATGGGAGTCATGATGTGCCAAAGCATGCTTGACGATGGCCAGTCCCAAACCTGAGCCACCGGTATGGCGACTGCGTGCCTTATCGACGCGGTAGAAGCGCTCAGTAAGGCGATTAAGATGCTCAGGCGCAATCCCCTCCCCTGAGTCTGTGACCGAAAAACGCGCAGCTTGCCCTATTCGGCGCCATTCCACCACTATCCGGGTGTGGGCAGCAGTGTGGCGAATGGCGTTATACACCAAATTGGAAACCGTACTGCGCAGTTGTTCCTGATCTCCTAACACCAATAGCTGATCATCAATATCAAAACACAGCTCATGGCCTTTCTCACCACTTAAGACCTCGGCTTCGAGCGCTAGCATGGCCAGCATAGCTGGCAGATCAACCACTTGCTCTCCCGCTACTGCACTCGAAGCCTCGATGCGGGTCAGTGTCATCAATTGCTTAACCAAGGCTTCCATACGCAGCGTTTGCTCGAGCATCACGGCTTGTGTTTTATGCCACATGGCGGCATCTGGCGGCTCTTCTAATATTTCTAAGTAGCCTTTAAGCACCGTCAGGGGCGTGCGCAGTTCGTGGGAGACATTGGCCACAAAGGTGCTACGCACTTGCTCTAAGCTACGCAGTCGCGTGACATCTCGTACCACCAGCAGCAGCTGATCTTCGACGTAACTCATCACACGAAATTCGAGCAGCGTTTGTTCCCGTTGTGGTGACGGTAGCTCAAGCGGATCCTCAAATACACCGCGTTCCATATAAGCAATAAACAGCGGCGCACGGATCAAGTTACCAATCTGCTGACCCGCATCATCGGGCCAACGAAAGCCCAACAACTGCTGGGCTAACTTATTGCACCAAATAATGCAGCCATCTTGACGCAGCACCACGGCGGCATCGGGTAACGCCTCAGCCCCTTGCCGAAAGCGGCGAATAAGCCTTGCCAGCTCACGCCGGCGCCCACTTTGGCGCAGATGTAAGCGATATAAACCGTTAAAAATAGTTTCCCAACTGCCCTTACCTTGCGGCGGGATCAAGCTGCGATCCCGCCATAACCAGACGGCAAGCTTGCGTTGAAATCGCGAGTGCCACAATAAATGGGCGACTGTGCCAGCTAACAGGCCGAGCGTGACATCGGCGAAGAGTTGGCCGAGCAGCGCACAGCCACCGTAATAAAGCAGCAGGCGCCACCACCAACCTGGGTTAGATTCAGCTAGTTGCATACATGTTCACAGATAATTGCTCACCGATAGTCGCCAAAAGATAGCGGTTCAAAGGCGTGTGGAAAAACGGTAACCGGCGCCGCGCACGGTTTGGATCATTTGATCGTGGCCGGCGTGGGCAATGGCGTTGCGCAAGCGACGAATATGCACATCTACGGTTCTGTCTTCCACATACACGTTGGTGCCCCACACATTATTGAGCAGTTGCTCACGGCTATACACGCGCTCTGGATGGGTCATAAAAAAGTGCAATAAGCGAAATTCGGTCGGCCCCAGATCCAGCGCTTGTTCATGGGCACTGACTCTGTGCGTTGCTGGATCCAATTTTAGACCTTGCATCTCCACCACTTCATCGACCGCCATGGGCGCCACACGACGCAGCACCGCATTTAAGCGTGAGATGAGCTCTTTAGGGGAAAAGGGTTTGGTGATGTAATCATCGGCACCCACATCTAGGCCTCTGATCTTATCTTCTTCTTCGGCACGAGCAGTGAGCATGATCACCGGAATATCGCGCGTTAACTCGTGCTGTTTCAACTGTTTAATCAATTGAATACCGCTGCCACCGGGCAACATCCAATCCAGTAAAATAAGCTCGGGATAGGGTTCTTTAAGCAGGTCGAGCGCTTGTTGATAGTCTGCGGCGGGCTCTGGACTAAAGCCTTTTTGCTCGAGTATTAAACACAACATATCGCGAATGGCGGCTTCGTCTTCTACTACCAGTATTTTCCGTGTCATCTTACCATCCTTAACCGGACTTACTTATGTGTGACCATTATTGGCAGTAAGTGTGACAGTTTTATGAACTCATTACTCTTTTCTCGATAACTGGCTAGGATGGCGGATCGCATCCGTGCAGAATGCGCTGCTTTTGGCGTTACTATTTCAGTATAAATAGACGGAAGGCTAACGCTATATCTACCCAAACCCACGGCTCGGTGCCAAAAAAGCATGCGCGAGTATGGTGGTAAAGAGTGCGGGGCAGAGAGTTAGGTTCATGCGAGAGTTAGGTTAAGTAAGATGGCCGATTAAGAATGAGATGACAACGACAACTGGAGGTTGAGGGTCAACGCTAGGTATCTGGCCATATTGAGGGGGGTGCGGCATGACCGATGGCGCTAAAACGTAAATAAAGCTCAGGCTGACCACTGGCGATATCTGTCCCCTCTTCCATGACCAAAAAATCCTGCTTTAAATAAAAATTGATCGCTATGTCATTTTCACAATACATACGTACCGATAACTGGCCGCGCAGGTGCTTAGCAAAATCGAGCAACGCTCGACCTATGCCTTGTTGCTGGCAATCGGGACGCACAAATAAGGCCACCAGATAATCATCAACCAAGGCCACGAAGCCTTGCACGGCTTGCTCTCGCTCGCACACCCAAATCTCTGCGCTCGGTAAATAGCGGGCGCGCAATGCGGCTTGCTGCTGCCACCAAAAGGCGGCGGAAATAAAGTCATGAGCCTGTAACGATGCAAGCAGCCACACTTCTTCAATCGCTTGGTGATCACAGGGCTTGGCGGCACGTATCATTGCGGCTCTCCGAAGCTTTTTGCTCAGTGTATCGCGCTTACCTCACACCAATCTGTCTTTAATAAGGCAGTGTGAGCCAGATCAGTAGGCGTACTTTGATAATGTCAGCCTGATCACAAAGCCAGTTTGCAGTACAATGCATTTTTTGTGGTTCGAATCGAGGATGCTATGTGGTTTAAGAACCTGCAGATTTATCGTTTTACTCGCCCGTTTGATGTGACATTGGAAGATCTAGAACAGCAGCTCGAAGCCCTGCCCTTTACCCCTTGTGGCAGCCAAGAACAGTCTAAATTTGGTTGGGTTTCTCCGCTAGGCAAACACGGCCAAGCCTTGACTCACGTGGCTGGTGAGCAAATTTTGTTGTGTGCGAAAAAAGAAGACAAGATGCTGCCAGGTTCAGTGATCAATGACATGGTGGCAGAAAAAGCCGAAGCCATCGAAATTGAGCAAGGTCGCGCACTAAAGAAGAAAGAAAAAGACGCGCTTAAAGAAGAAATCATCGTCGATTTGCTGCCTCGTGCTTTTAGTCGCTTTCAGCAGACCTTTGCCTGGATCAATCCTAAAGATGGCTTTATTGCCGTAGATGCCAGTTCAGCCAAACGCGCCGAAGATATGCTGGCCCTACTGCGCAAAACCATAGGCTCACTGCCGGTGGTACCGCTGGCCATGACCACACCGCCTGAGCTAACGCTGACGGAATGGCTGAAAGAAGGCGCCGCCCCCCCCGGCTTCGTATTAGAGGATGAAGTAGAGCTGCGCTCGGCACTAGAGCACGGCGGCATTATTCGCGCCAAGCAACACGACTTGCTAAGCGAAGAAATTAAGGTGCACTTAGAAGCCGATAAGCTGGTGACTAAATTGGCTCTGAACTGGGCCGAGACCCTGAGCTTTATGCTCAGTGATGACATGAGCGTGAAACGCTTAAAGTTCTCTGAAGAGCTGCGCGAGCAAAACGACGACGTCACTAACGAAGACGTAGCCGCGCGCTTTGACGCCGATTTTGCGCTGGTCACCGGCGAGCTGTCCCAGTTTATCCCCGATTTGATTGCAGCCCTAGGCGGCGAAGAGAATCGTTAACTGAAAGCTAGAAGCTAGAAGCTAGAAGAAAAAGACTAAAAAAGCGGCGCCAAGAGTCATCTCGGCGCCGCTTTTTTATGCTAGATGTTTGAACTTATGGTTGGCTTTAACTTACAGCTTCTAGCTTACAGCTTAACGCTGGCGTTAAGCGTTGCCTTGCACTTTCAGCTTCAGCTCGGCGGCGAAATTCAGCATCCGCTCTAATGGGATCATGGCTTTAATGCGCGTGGCTTCATCCACCTGTATCTCATGAGAGGCACCGCCGTCGCGTAGCGCATCACGAATGGCGGTGAGGCCATTCATCGCCATCCAAGGGCAATTAGCACAACTGCGGCAAGTGCCGCCATTGCCACCGGTAGGCGCCGCTACCAGCTCCTTGTCGGGGCAGGCCTGTTGCATCTTATAAAAGATGCCCTGATCCGTGGCCACTATCAGCTTCTTGTTAGGCAGCATTTGCGCCGCCTTAATCAACTGACTGGTGGATCCCACCGCATCTGCAAGGGCAATAACAGAAGCCGGTGATTCAGGATGCACTAATACCGCCGCTTCTGGATACTGTGCTTTCAGCTTTTGCAGCGCCTGGGCGCGAAACTCGTCGTGCACTATGCACGCCGCCTGCCAGCGCAACATCTTGGTACCCGTTTCTTTTTCGATATAAGCGCCAAGATGACGATCAGGTGCCCAAATAATCTTGTGGCCCTCGCTGTCAAGATGCTCAACGATTTCTAACGCTATGCTGGAGGTCACCACCCAATCGGCACGCGCCTTTACCGCAGCCGAGGTATTCGCGTACACCACTACCGTGTGATCCGGGTGATTATCGCAAAAGGTGGTAAATTCATCGGCAGGACAGCCTAAGTCCAGCGAGCACTCAGCTTCTAAGGTCGGCATCAGTACCGTTTTTTCTGGGCTGAGAATTTTTGACGTCTCCCCCATAAAACGCACGCCCGCCACGATCAGCGTCTTGGCTTCGTGCTCTTTACCAAAGCGGGCCATCTCCAGCGAGTCAGACACGCAACCGCCGGTCGCTTCGGCCAGCGCTTGAATAATAGGGTCAGTGTAATAATGGGCCACCAGCACCGCATTGCGGGCGATCAGCAGTCCTTTAATTTCTTCTGTCAGTTCCCGTTGCTGATCAACCGTCAGCGCAGCCGGCTTGGCGGGAAATGGATAGTCAAATTCGTAGATATCAACAGCTTCAGTCATAACAGATTCCCGTGTTCCATCCGGATTGCGTCAAGAACCGGCATTATAACGCGACCGGCTGAGTAACCCAAATCTAGCTTAAAGCCGGTAAGAGACGAAGCGTAAGGGGAAGAGGAGACCGGACAAAGATGGCACAACATAGCCGGTTAGACTGGGAATTTAGCTGGTATCTCTCGCCCTTCACGCCTCACATAAACTTCTGCACAACGCAAAAAACCGCAGCGCGGCTTGGGTGATAGATAAGGCTTATATACATTGGAAAATTACGTAGATGGTGGGGCATGCGGGATTCGAACCTGCGACCAATTGATTAAAAGTCAACTGCTCTACCAACTGAGCTAATGCCCCAAGCGTGTTCTTTACTTACTAATAATCTACTTTTCTCGTCCGCATTTAAGCCTCTAAAGCTCCCCTGCCAACGGCGGCCTATATTACGGATTTTATTTTTCGGTGCAACAGCTAAATCATCATTTTATGCTGTTTGCTTAAGGAGTGAGCACTCAGTGTGCTCAGTAATGACAAATAACCGAGTTATAGCCCGTCTAACGCTTGCTTTGCTAGCGCAGCTGAACTACTGCTGCCGTATTCACTCAATACTTGCTCTAGATACACTCGCGCTTGTGCTGTATTTTTTTGCTCTTGCGCTATCTGGCCTAATTTTAATAACGACTCGGCACGCTTAGTGGATTGAGGGTAGGCTTCTACCACTCGCGCAAACTGCGCCTTAGCTTGATCGAAGCGCTTTTGCGTATACAACAGCTGTCCCAACCAGTAATGGGCATTGGGCACATAGCCAGACTCTGGATATTGAGTGATAAAACGAGCGAAAGCAGGGATCGCCGCCGCATAGTCTTTATCCTGCAACACCAAATTTACCGCGCTATCGTAGGCCGCTTGTTCATTACCGTGAGCCGTAGTCGTGCTGCTCGCTGTATTGCTAGCCGCAGGAGACGACTTATTACCGGCATTGTCTGTGCTTGCAGTTTTCGCTTCCGGGGCCGCATCGGCAGCAACAGGAGCGCTAGGGCTAGGGCTAGCCGCCGCGGGTGGCGGGTCAGCCAAGTCTTGTAACTGCAACAAGATATCGCGTTGTCGTTCAATAACTTGCTCAAGGCGATAACCTTGCTCTTCCAATGCGCCGCGCAGTTCGTTCACTTCACGCTGCATAGAATTCAGTTGGTTCTGTTGGGTAATTTGCGATTGGCTACGGGCATTAAAAGCCCGCTCTAGTTCTGCCAATCGGTCATTAATCGAGCCGCTGCCACCCACATTGCCTACTGGCGCTTGCGCCAAGCAGGCGGTGGATAAAACAGCGGCCATTACTATGGCCGCTAATTTATAGGTCATAAGATCAATCTAAACCTTAATAAACCAGAACCGCACGACGGTTCTTAGAGAACGCAGAGTCGGTGTGTGACGCGTCAACTGGCTTCTCTTCGCCGTAGCTTACGATGGCCAACTGAGCACCACTTACACCCAAGCTCTGCAGGTAGCTGGTCACGGCTTTCGCACGACGCTCGCCCAGGGCAATGTTATATTCTGGCGTGCCACGCTCATCGGCATGACCTTCCACCAAAATACTTACAGAAGGGTTAGAACGCAGGTAATTAGCATGCGCTTCTAACACTTGAGCATAATGACCGCTCACTTCGTCTTGGTCAAATTCAAAGTAGATCACGTTTTCACGACGCAGGGCTTCGTACTGCTGACGCATCTGCTCGTCTGCTGACATAGCGCCGCCATTTTGCATGCCACCAGTTTGTACGCCACCGCCATTCTGATAGCTGTCGTCTGCGCCCATAGAATCTGAGTCACTGGTAGAGCTACAAGCAGCTAAGGTCAACATTGGCAGGGCTATGGCCAGACTCTGCAGCAATTTCTTCATTTGCATTTTTTATTTCCTTTCGTTTGTTTGTTTGTTATTAGATTAGTTAAGGTACGGTGACCATGCTGGAGCACGAACATCACCATTTCGTGCTGGAAGCCTGGCCTTAAAGCGACCATCCATAGACACCAAAGACAGCACCTGACGGCCCTGATAAGTCGTGCTATAGATAATCATAGTGCCGTTCGGAGCTGGGCTTGGCGATTCATCGAGCTGTGTTTCGGTTAACACTTGCAACTGACCCCCATCCAGATCTTGACGAGCAATACGGTATTTTCCTTGTGCGCGGCTAACCAGGACCATGCCTTTGCCATCACCGGTAACACGAGGGCCTAAATTAGTGTCACCTTGGAAGGTCACGCGGCGCGTGTCGCCTGAGCTCACGTTCGCCTGATAAACTTGTGGCTTGCCGCCGCGCTCAGACACGAAGTAGATGGACTGACCATCCGCCGCCCAAGAAGGTTCAGTGTCTATGCTGCGGTTATTGGTAATGCGCGTGTATTGTTTGTTGCCTAAATTCAGCACATAAATTTCTGGCTGGCCATCACGCGACAATACTATCGCCAATTTACTGCCGTCCGGTGAAAACTGCGGTGCACCGTTAATACCCGGCTGTGAACTCACGACTTCGCGCTGTTGACTGTAGATGTCTTGTACCACAATCTCCGCTTTTTTGTTTTCAAATGAAACGTAAGCAAGTTTGCGGCCATCCGGCGACCAAGCCGGCGACATTAAGGGCTCGCGAGAGCGCAGTAATAACTGCTCATTAAAGCCATCGTAATCGGCAATTTTCAGCTGATACGGGAATTCGGCACCGTGGTGCACGTTCACATACGCAATACGGGTCAAAAACGCGCCCTTAATGCCGGTCAATTTCTCAAACGCAATATCGGCCATGCGGTGCGCGTATTGGCGTAACTGATTAGCAGGCACAGTCGCGGTGCGGCTTTCCAGTAACTGGGCTCCGTTTTGACCTAACACGTCGGCCAGCTCAAAGCTGATGCGATATTGATTGTTACCAGCAGGTTCAATAGACCCCACCATCACGGCATCAACTTGTTGTTGACGCCAAAGGTTAGGATCTAACTCACTGGCACTAGAAACGTTTTGCGGCAAACGATTACGATCTAACGGGCGAAACATGCCGCTGTTACGAAAATCACTGGCAATCACCTCGGCCACATCTTGTGGCATGGCGCCACCGCCGGTCCATTTAAACGGCACCACGGCCACGGGGCGTGCGCTGTCGGTACCGCCGGTGATCTCTATTTCAAAGGCTGCATTGGCCTGACTTGTTAAGAACAGCAGCGGTATCCATAACCACATCCATCGTTTTGTCATCGTTATAACCTCGGTTTCAGTGTTAGATTTAGGTTTTGTATTTGCTTAATTAGTTCTGGATTTTTTGGCATCGGCAACGGACTGGCCTTGCGGATTGCCACTATGCCCGCTTGGCAGACGGCGTTATCGCCACTGCCCTCGCCTACCTGTAACACCAAGCCATCACTGGCCAAGCGCACATTCACTACGCACTGTCTACCTTGCATGGTTGAACTGGTTTGAAAATGGCGTTCAACCGCTTGTTGGATCATGGCGCGGGCTTGGTCAATTTCACCTTGTGAGGGCGCCGCAGGCGCGCTGCTCTGGCCCAAGTCGTCGCCCATCATGGCTTCTAAATCTTTTAATGCTTGGCTGCTAGCCGCGGCTTTGGCGTCGGCGGCAGCCTTGGCCTTAGCATCAGCTGCGGCTTTCGCATCAGCCGCTTTCTTGGCTTCTGCGGCTTTAGCGTCTGCTACCTTCTTAGCTTCTGCAGCTTTAGCGTCTGCCGCCTTCTTGGCTTCTGCGGCCTTAGCATCGGCCACCGCCTTGGCTTCGGCAGCTTTCTTCGCTTCTACTGCTTTGGCATCAGCCGCAGCTTTAGCGTCGGCGGCTTTCTTCGCTTCTGCCGCTTTGGCGTCTGCCGCAGCCTTAGCATCGGCTACTTTCTTCGCTTGTGCATCTGCCTGCGCTTTGGCATCTGCCGCTTTTTTAGCCTCGGCTGCTTTCGCATCCGCCTGTTTCTTAGCTTGTGCATCCGCGACCGCTTTTTCATCCGCCAGTTTCTTCGCGGCTAACGCTTTGGCATCGCTCACGGCTTTAGCATTGGCAGCAGCCTTCGCATCAGCCACTTTTTTCGCTTCTGCAGCTTTAGCTTCAACAGCAGCCTTGGCTTCGGCGGCTTGTTTTTCTTGCGCGGCAGCTTGGCTCTGCGCCACCTTTTGCTGTTCAGCTTTGGCTGCGGCTTGCTCAGCTGCTACTGCTTTTTCTTGGGCTGCAGCTTGTGCCGTAGCTTGAGCTTGTGCCTGCTCAGCTGCTTGTTGGATAGCCATAGCCTCGGCCGCTTCAACTACCGCCGCTTGCGCTTCTGCTGCGGCGGCTGCCTGCGCTCGCTCGGCGCGCATCGCATCTAACTGCTTCGCTTGTTGGGACATAATGCCACTGTCAATCATGGTGGCTTCAATAATAGAAGCTTGCTGTGTCGGTCGCTTAGGCGCTGTAAAATCCATGCCAACCAGCAAGACCACGCCCACCACCACATGTAACACCAGTGAGATGATGATTGATTTTTTGAATCCGTCTTGCTCCGTCATCACAGCCTTATGACTCCGGCTGCGTCATTAAGCCCACACTCGGCACGCCTGCCGCTTTTAAGGTGGCCATTAATTTGATCACGGCGTCATAAGGTACCTGAGCGTCACCTTTCACTACCACTGGAGACTTAGGCGTCACCTGTAATTGCGCCATTACCGACTCAGACAAGGTCAACAAGTCCAGAGGCTGGTCATTATTATCACCGGTGTCGAGATAATAAATACCGGCGGCATCCACGGACGCCACAATCGGCTTGTCGCTGTCTTCCGGCATCATTTCCGCTTCCGCTTGCGGTAAATCCACGTTCACGCCTTGGGTGATCACGGGGGCAGTTGCCATAAAGATGATCAGCAGCACCAACATTACATCGATATAGGGCACTACGTTGATCTCGGCCACACTCTTACGTCGTTTGCGCTTGTAGCCTTCCATTATTCTTTACCTGCCGCCACTTGCCGGTTAAGGATAGTGGAAAACTCATCCATAAAGTTCGCCATGTTGGTCTCTTGGCGCTCCACCTGATAACTAAAGCGGTTATAGGCGATCACGGCCGGAATAGCGGCAAACAAGCCCAGAGCGGTAGCGATCAAGGCCTCGGCAATACCGGGGGCGACCATGGCTAACGTGGCTTGCTTCACTTCTGCCAAGGCAATAAAGGCATTCATGATGCCCCAAACAGTTCCGAACAGGCCGATATAAGGACTGATCGAGCCTATGGTCGCCAACATGGACAAATTCGCTTCTAAGCGGTCCACTTCCCGAGACAGCGCTACACGCATGGTGCGGTAGGTGCCATCGAGCAAGCTTTCTTGAGAGCGGCCTTGTTTTTGCAAACGAATAAACTCTTTAAAGCCGGCATAAAATATTTGCTCCATGCCCGCCAAATTATCACGGCGCGCATTGCTCTCATGGTAGAGGCGGCTCAAGTCTGAACCAGACCAAAATTTATCTTCAAAGCTCACCGAGTCTTGTTGTGCCGTGGTGAGTATCTTGCGGCGATTATAAATCATCGCCCACGACAACACCGACATGCCCAACAAGAGCAACATCACAAATTTAACCAGTAAGCTGGCCTGTAAAAAAAGACCTATAAACGATATTTCAGCATGCACCTGATATTACTCCCATCAGCGGCTCAGGAATGGCAAAGGGTTTCATATGAGCTATTTGAACACATGCAATCAGCACGGTTCCCCGCACCAGAGAAAGGCCCGCATCATCCAGAATTTCTTGTTCAAACACAATAGAGGCACGTTTCAGCTTTTTCACCGTCACGGTGACCGTTAATGCATCATTAAAGCGAGCGGGTTTCAGCATATCCAGCTCCACCTTGCGCACCACGAAGGCGATGCCCTGTTCAAGCAAGGTATCTTGCTCTATGTCCAGTGCTCGCAACCACTCGGTGCGCGCTCTTTCCATATATTTCAAATAATTAGCGTTGTAAACAATACCACCGGCGTCGGTATCTTCGTAATAAATACGCACCGGCCAAGTAAAGACCTTATTAGACATCATTTGTTCAGCTCATTCGTTTAGCCCGATGATTCAACCCATTTGTTCAGGTAGAGAGAGGACCAAAAAGATGTCCGTACTATACCTGAGAGAAATTTAGGAGAGAAGACAATGCCCAACAGCGACGACAATTCTCGGCATTGAGCTACGCCCGTGAAGTGAGGTGTGGAGAGTGAGGGTAAAACTCAACTTATTGCGTACGGCGTACGCGATAAGTTGAGGCCAATAAGGTTTTATCTCCACCATTAAGGCGTATAACGAAAGTGGGCACTTAGCGCTGCAGGAGTGGCGTAGTCAGCCGCCCTTCTGGTAGCTCAAAACCAAAGTGCAGATAAGCGCGCGGCGTGGCCATGCGTCCGCGTGGGGTGCGTTGTAAGAAACCTTGTTGGATCAAAAACGGCTCTATTACATCTTCGATGGTTTCTTTTTCTTCACCGATAGCCGCAGCTAAATTATCAAGACCAACCGGGCCCCCCATAAACTTATCGAGCAGCGCCATCAACAGCTTGCGGTCCATGTAGTCAAAGCCTTGCTTGTCCACATCCAGCATATCGAGCGCTTGAGCGGCGATGTCGGCATTGATCTCGCCGCTGCCTTTTACTTCAGCAAAGTCACGTACTCGGCGCAACAAACGATTGGCGATACGCGGTGTGCCGCGCGCTCGACGGGCCATTTCATAGGCCCCGGCATCGTCGATAAGCAGGCCTAACTTATTGGCGCTGCGACTCACAATGTGCGCCAAGTCTGCCACCTGATAAAACTCCAGCCGTTGCACTATGCCAAAGCGGTCACGCAGCGGTGAGGTTAAGGAGCCCGCACGGGTGGTCGCGCCCACCAGCGTAAAGGGCGGCAACTCCAGCTTGATGGAGCGTGCGGCAGGGCCTTCACCTATCATGATATCCAACTGATAATCTTCCATCGCCGGATACAAAATTTCTTCGACTACTGGGCTTAAGCGGTGTATTTCATCGATAAACAGCACGTCGCCCGCTTCCAGATTAGTCAGCATGGCCGCCAAGTCGCCGGCTTTTTCTAATACCGGACCCGAAGTGGTTTTAATGCTCACACCCATCTCAAGGGCCACTATATTGGCCAAGGTCGTTTTACCTAACCCCGGGGGACCAAAAATCAGCAGATGATCGAGCGCTTCTTCACGGCGGCGCGCCGCCTCGATAAAGATCTCCATTTGGCTGCGTACATGATCTTGGCCGCGATAATCCGCCAATGAGCGCGGGCGAATCGCGCGATCGATCAGTTCCTCTTCACGAGGGACAGGTGCGGGATCAATAAAACGGTCGGCTTCTATCATGCTTATACCTGGGTGCTGATACTTGAGTGCGGATACTTGGGTGCTCATACCTGAATGCTTGTACCCAAGTAACGTGTTATAGCTGGTTGCTTATACCAGAGCCCGCTTATGCCAGCGCGCGCAGTGCTTCGCGGATCAACTGCTCAACATCAAGGCCTGGCTTAGCGACTTTGGTGATCATGGCGTCAGCGGCGGCGGGTTTATAACCCAAGGCCTGCAGCGCAGCTATCGCTTCATTCTTGGCGCCATCAATCTGGCCGGCTTGAGTCACTGAGTCGGGGGCCGGATTAAAGAGATCGTAACCACCGAAGTTTTTCAGTCGGTCACGCATTTCCACAACCAACCGCTCGGCCGTTTTTTTACCCACACCCGGCAGTTTCACCAAGGCTTTAATATCACCTTGATCGATATGATAAATAAATTGATCCGCCGTCATGCCCGACATTATGCCTAACGCCAATTTTGGGCCCACACCGTTGGTTTTGATCAGCTCGCGAAACAGCGCCCGCTCGGTTTTGGTAATAAAACCAAACAATAGTTGGGCATCTTCGCGCACCACAAAGTGCGTCAGTACAGTCGCCGTCTCGCCCACATTGGGCAAGTCATAAAAACAGCTCATGGGTAAGGTCACTTCATAACCCACGCCATTAATATCAATCAGCACCTCTGGCGGCTGCTTCTCACTGATGATCCCTGTTAACCGACCAATCACACATTTCTCCTAAACCTAAGACAAGGACCAAGAATAATAAAATGCTGGATGAATATCCAGTACGACAAGCTTTAAGCTTGAAGCGGTAAGCTGGAAGTTAAGTACAATGCCACAAGATAAAAACATAAAACCCACAAAGTAGATGGGCTGGTTAGGTTTGTCTGACCGCTTCAAGCTTCTGGCTGACCGCTTTAGTTCAACGCATTCTGCCGCGTACCGTACCACGCACTTGGCCGGCCATACTGATCAGGCTCTGAAAAGTGTGCCCGTGGCACAGTGCCACCGCCAAGCCATCGGCGGCATCTTCTTGCGGCGTGCCGGGCAGACTTAATAAGCGCACCACCATATGTTGCACTTGGGCTTTGGCTGCCCCGCCGTTCCCGACCACGGCTTGTTTAATTTGGCGGGCCGAATACTCGGCCACGGCTAAGCCGGCATTGGCGGCGGCCACTATGGCGGCACCGCGAGCTTGACCGAGCTTGAGTGCTGAGTCAGGATTTTTCGCCATAAACACCTGCTCTATGGCAAATAGGTCCGGTTGGAACTGTAAAATGATTTCACTCACGCCGTCGTAGATTTTTTTTAAGCGCGGTGCTAATTCTGTGTCTGTCATGCGAATGCAGCCCGAGCCAAGATAAGTCATTTTACTGCCTTCTTGGCGAACCACGCCGTAGCCGGTGATGCGCGAACCCGGATCTATGCCTAATATGATGGCCATTAATGAAAGCTGTAAGCTTTAAGCTGTCAGCTAGAAGCTAAAAGCCAGAAGCAAAAAAGTGAAAAACTACAACTAGAGATTTTCCAGCTCAGGTTTCTCGCTTAACGCTTCTGGCTTCCAGCTTCCGGCTTATCGCTAGCGCTTAGAGCAATTCCGCCAGTTCATCGGAGATATCGGCGTTGTGATACACCTCTTGCACGTCGTCGGCATCTTCTAGCATATCGATAAGTTTCATAAACTTAGGCGCGCTCTCTTCATCGAGCGGAGCACTGGTGGTCGGTATCATGGTGACTTCGGCATTCACCGCTTCTAATCCTGCCGCGTCCAGCGCATCTTTTACCTGACCAAAGGCTTCCCATTGGGTGTAAACATCAATCGAGCCGTCGTCGTTCACTTCTACGTCGTCGGCACCGGCTTCGAGTGCCGCTTCCATGACGGTGTCTTCATCCAAGCCTTGGTAGCTGATCACGCCTTTCTTTTCAAACAGGTAAGCCACTGAGCCGTCTGTGCCCAAGTTGCCGCCGTTTTTAGAAAAGGCATGGCGCACCTCGGCCACCGTACGGTTACGGTTATCGGTCATGCACTCCACCATCACAGCCGTGCCTGCTGGGCCGTAACCTTCATAAATGATGGTTTCCAGCACTTGGCCGTCCAGCTCTCCGGCACCCCGCTTCACGGCGCGATCCACCGTATCACGGGTCATGTTATTGGACAGCGCCTTGTCCACCGCGGCACGCAGCCTTGGGTTAGTACCAACATCAGAGCCGCCTTCGCGCGCAGCCGTGGTCAGTTCGCGAATTAGTTTAGTGAAGATTTTACCGCGCTTGGCATCCTGCGACGCCTTGCGGTGCTTGATATTGGCCCATTTGCTATGACCTGCCATCAGTACTCTCTCCGTTTTTTATTAGCTAAAAGTTATTCCTAGCTTGGATCAGCCTGTCGATGGCCAGCTTATTAGTCCAAGAGCTGGCTTGCTCTCGGGCCTGCTCAAAGGGCAGCCAACACTGAGCCTGATGCTCAGTAAGCGCCACCGCGACCGGCCTCGACAGACGGCAGTAAAATTCATATTCCCAGTTATGGGTCACGCCGGGGCGGTAACGGTGCCGCCAGCGTGGGTATATCTCAAAGCGCACCCGGCGCCCAGTTTCAATCAGCTCAACATCCCGCCCCAATTGCAGGCCAGTTTCCTCGAGCAATTCGCGCGCGGCAGCTTGAAAACGGCTCTCGCCCCTCTCCAAACTGCCGGTCACCGATTGCCAAAAGTCAGCATTGTCCAAGCGTTGCAAGAGCAAGACTTGGGTGTCGGTGTGGATCAACACCAATACCGACTCCGGGTGCTTAAAATCCATGCTTAGTTGCCGTTTTCTTCGACGACTGGCTTATCACCTTGCTCATTCTTCTCTGCTTTGACCGGTATTTCGGTGCGAATGGCCAGCTCCAATAACGACTCAGGATTAGGCAAGCTAGGCGCATCGGTTAACAAGCAAGAGGCGGTCGTCGTTTTCGGGAAGGCAATCACGTCGCGAATATTGTCGGTACCGGTCAGCAACATCACCAAACGGTCCAGACCAAAGGCCAAGCCCGCATGCGGTGGCGTGCCGTATTTCAGTGCTTCTAATAAGAAGCCAAACTTCTCTTGTTGCTCTGCAGGAGTAATACCCAATAAGCGGAACACAGTTTGCTGCATCTCATTTTTATGAATACGCACGGAGCCACCGCCCACTTCGTAGCCGTTGATCACCATATCATAGGCATTAGCCAGCGCAGTTAACGGCGCGGCTTCAAGCTGTTCTGCGGTTAAGTCTTTAGCTGCAGTAAAGGGGTGATGCATGGCATACAAACGATCATTGCCCGCTTCTTGTTCAAACATCGGGAAGTCGATCACCCACAGTGGGCGCCAGCTATCTTCAAACAAGTCTAAATCTTTGCCCAGTTTCAAGCGCAGCGCGCCTATGGCGTCACTCACTATCTTGGCTGAATCGGCACCAAAGAAGATGGCATCGCCATCTTGTGCGCCGGTGCGCGCCAGCAGCTCGGCCACTATCTCGTCATTTAAGAATTTAGCGATCGGCGACTGTACGCCCTCTAAGCCTTTAGCAACGTCGTTCACTTTCATCCACGCCAAGCCTTTGGCGCCATAGATGCCGACAAACTTGCCGTATTCATCAATTTGCTTGCGTGACAGTGCCGCACCACCGGGTACGCGCAGTGCAGCAACACGGCCGTTGGCATCGTTGGCCGGACCGGAGAAGACTTGGAAGTCTACGTCTTTCACCAAGTCGGCAATGTCGACTAATTCGGTGGCGATGCGCAAGTCTGGTTTATCGGAGCCAAAGCGGCGCATGGCCTCTTCGTAGCTCATCACGGGGAAAGTACCTAAGTTCACGCCCAGCACGTCTTGCCACAAGCCGGTCACCAATTGCTCCATGATCTCGCGCACTTGATCGGCGCTCATAAAGGAGGTTTCAACGTCGATTTGGGTAAATTCTGGCTGGCGATCGGCACGCAAGTCTTCATCGCGAAAGCACTTAACGATTTGGTAATAACGGTCGAAGCCGCTCATCATTAATAATTGTTTAAACAGCTGCGGCGACTGCGGCAGCGCATAAAAATGCCCTTTATGCACTCGGCTTGGCACCAAATAATCGCGCGCACCTTCAGGGGTGGCCTTGGTCAGCATAGGGGTTTCTATGTCTAAGAACCCCTGGTCATCCATAAAGCGACGCACTAGGCTGGTGACCTTGGCACGGGTCTTTAAATACATGGCCTGCTCGGGGCGACGTAAGTCAAGATAGCGATACTTAAGGCGCTGTTCTTCAGAGTTATTTTGGTTAAAGTCCAGCGGCAGCGCTTCGGCTTTATTAATAATGACTAAGTCATGGGCGAAAATTTCCACCGCGCCGGTCGCCATGTCTTTGTTGACTTGCGATTCGGGGCGCGCACGCACCACGCCTGTCATTTGAATACAAAACTCGGCACGCAAGGTAGAGGCTAACTCAAAGGCTTCTGCTTTATCTGGATCGAAAAACACCTGCACTAGGCCTTCGCGGTCACGCATGTCGATAAAAATCAAACCGCCTAAGTCGCGACGACGATTTACCCAGCCGCTAAGCGTCACGCTTTGGCCTACCAGAGTTGCGTCAACCTGCCCGCAATAATGAGTGCGCATGGAGTTTTCCTATTGTGTTGTGGCGCGCCATTGAGCACACCGCATGAATTTTGTTGGTGAATAGCCGGCTAGTATAAGGGAAAGCAGCAAGCTTGGTAAAATCCTTCCCTCCTTGCGCGCGCTTTATACCGCCAGCTTTAGGCTGTCAGCTAAAAAAGCCGAGACTTCATCCATCTTAAAATCGAATTTATTCGGTCGTTTTTGGCAGCGGCTGCAGGTGGCGTAAGCCGCGCTGATAAAACCGCCAAGAGACTATCCCTGCGACCAAGTTGCCCAACAACACACCTATATATAAGCCGCTCATGCCGCCTAACGTGGCCCCTAGCCAAAGTGCCGGTAAATAACAGGCAAACAAACGCAACACCGAGATCCACACGGCGCGCATGGGCATGCCCAGCGCATTACACACCGACACCATCAGCATGCACACGCCAAGCGGCGCATAACTGATGGGCACCCATAATAAATAGCCGAGCAGATACTGCTCGGTATCCGCATCAGGCGCCAGCGCGGGGGCCAATAGCCCACGACAGGCCAGCCAAAACACGGCGATAAACACTTGTAAACCCAATACAAAGCGCAGTGCAATCAGCACCAACGCCTGCACTCGATCTAACTGCTGAGAGCCGAGTAACCGTGCCAGCATAGGCGGTAGCGCCATGGTTAGCGCCAGCACTATCACGATGGAAAATAATTCTAAGCGAGAGCCCAGTGTCCAGGCTGCAATGGCCGAGCCACCAAAGTCGGCAATTAAGCGCGTAGCCAATAACGCCGCCAGCCCCGGCATTAATTGGCTGAGCATGGCCGGTGCGCTAGTATTAAAAATATCGCGCAGCGCCGCTGCTATCGGTAGCTTACTGGGTTTAAAGTCCAGCCAGTGGCGCCGTAATATGCGCGAAAATATAATACCCGAACCCACCACACAGGCGACAACGGTGGCATAAGCCGCCCCCGGTAAACCCCAGCCAAAGGTAAAAATAAACAGCGGATCCAGCACTATGTTAATGAGGCTAGTGACCACCATCATCAAGCCGGGTAAGCGCATATCACCATTGGCCCGCGCTATGCTGCTGGCAAAATATAAAAGCGCGCCAAACCAAGCACTGCTCAGCCAAGGCAGCCAATAGCTTTCGGTATAGGGTAATAGCTCTACACTGGCACCCAGCGCATTAAGCAGTGGTATACGCAGCCACCAAATCAGCGCGCACAATAAGAAGGTCACGCCACAGCCTACCAGCACCACAAGGCCGGCCATGTGCTTGGCTCGAGTGGAACTGCCCGCCCCCAAGGCCCGGGAGATCAGCGCCGTTGCCGCTATTCCTATGCCCACTTGCACGCCAATCAGCAGTTGTTGCATGGGGAGCGTAAAGCCGAGTGCGGCCAACGGCTCCGTGCCCAACATACCGATAAACACACTGTCTGCCAGCTGAAAGCTCATTAACGCCACCACACCAAACAGCATGGGCCACGTCATGCTAAATAAGGCACGAGGCAGTGATTGTTCGGCTAAATACTTTTTGGCCGTAGGCTGATTAGTGCCTGATGGTTGGAGTGAAGGCATGGCGTTATTTAAGACAGCTGCTAGTTAAAAAGTGGCGAGCCATAGTAGCACTCATCAGAGGTTTATGTGATGCTCCCCGCACTGCTGAGAAGCACAGAGCGAAAGACTTTCTCGTCACGCAAGAACACGGACTTAGAACGACAATAGGCTAAAAATGGTCTCTGATAATTAATTTCGTTCCTGATTTATCTTTTACAAGAGTTTGCCTGCGGCAAAATGCGAGCACAGATGTTCGCCTACCTTATTACGCATTTACCCCGGAAGCTGTCATTGTTTGAAGGGCTTATCACGTTCTTAAGCTGCAGCGGAGAGCTTACCGCTCGACACTTACTTTCAATAAGAGGAGTGCTATGTCGTTATATATCGGCTTGAGTCAGTGGTCACATCCAAATTGGCCTGGCCAGCTATTAAGTAAAGGCCTTAAAAGCACCGAGCATTTACTGGATTACGCACACGTTTTTAACTGTGTCGAAGG
>JAHLFI010000095.1 GCA_018883865.1 Candidatus Oceanisphaera merdipullorum | reverse complement strand
GGTCTTGCCTGTGAAAATAACCATCAATTTGACCGCGCCAAAGAAGGCTACGTTAATCTGATGCCGGTGCAGCATAAACGCTCTAAGGAGCCGGGTGATAATGTTGAGATGATGCAAGCGCGCCGCCGATTCTTAGCCACAGACCATTACCAGAACTTGCGTGAGACCGTAACTGCTCTTTGCGTAAAATACACGCTTAATACACCGCGACAAATCTTAGATATCGGCTGTGGCGAAGGATATTACACCGCCTATCTGGCCGACAAACTGGCCGCACTTTCCAGTTGCAGCACTTGCTATGGGTTAGATATTTCGAAGGTCGCCATTCGCTACGCCGCCAAGCGTTACACCTCCCAACACATGCAGTTTTGCGTCGCCTCTAGTCAGCGCTTACCCTTTGCCAATTATAGTTTAGATGCGGTAATACGGATTTATGCTCCCTGCGAAGCTACTGAGTTGGCGCGGGTATTAAACAGCCAAGGCATCATTATTACCGTCACTCCCGCCGCTCGTCATCTCTATCAACTGAAAGAACTGATTTACGATAATGTGCAGTTGCATGATGAAACTGCAGAAAGCATGCCAGGCTTTGAGCTGATAGAGGAAGCAAAACTTAATTACGACATGGCATTAACCGGTGAGCAAGCCGATGACTTATTGCAAATGACACCGCTCGCTTGGAAAGCCACCGCAGAGCTGCGCCGTACATTACAAACTGCCACTCAGATAATATTTGAGGCGGACTTTATGATCCGTGTATATAAAAGAGTAATAAACTAAGGAACGGGGTATGATTTTGCCAAAACAGAATTAACAGGTTAAGCAGAAATAATGTTGCGGTTAGGGTTAGTCGCGCTGAGAATTTAAATAAATAGACGGAGCCTTGAGTATTTTGGTGTTAATAAGCAGAGCCTATTTAGCATCAAGATAATTGTTTTTTACAATGGAGTTATCCCGCCATGTGTCTTGAACGTCGTGCTCTTGCTGCTCAACAGCATATTCACAATAAAATTGCTCAGCATGCTCCCTTTGAGGACATTCTGTCAGCCATCACAGAGATGATGGCCCAAGCCTTGCCGGATGCCTTGGTGTCTTTGATGTTGCTGGATGCTGAAGATAATACGCTCAGTGTGGTGGCCAGTCATGGTTTGTCTGATAGCTATTCTCAGTGGGCGCAAAAAATGCCGGTGGGCATAAATATCGGCTCTTGCGGCGCAAGCGCTTATCTTAGAGAGATAGTGATCACCGCGGACATAGAGCAAGATGAGAATTGGTTGCCCTTTATTGATTATGCCCGCCGTGAAGGCCTGGCGTCGTGCTGGTCTGCTCCTGTGCTCACGGCGGATGACGAACTGCTAGGCACCTTCGCCACTTATTACCGCTACCCTAGGGTGCCAAAGCAAGCAGAACAAACTAGCCTGCTGCAAGTCGCAGGTCTATTGGCGTTAGCCATAGCCCGTCAGCGAGACCGGCGCGCGTTGCAAACCCATGAGCAGCGTTTTAGCTCGCTGTTTACCCATCATCCGGATGCGGTGTATGAGATGGACTTGGCTGGTCGTTTCTTAAATAGCAATCAGGCCGTCACCGAGATCACAGGTCTGACGGCCGAGCAGCTGCTCGGCATGCACTATGAGACCTTTGTGGTAGAAGCGGATCTAGCACGCGTTCAATTGTCCTTCGAGCAAGCCTGCCAAGGCATACCACAACACTATCAACTCGCCGCCCGTAACATGCGCGAGGAAACTTACCAGCTTGAAATGACCCATCTGCCCATAATGGTGGATGGAGATATAGTTGGCGTTTATGGCATTGCGCGTGATGTAAGCGCCCAGCACCGGCAGCAAGCAGAGCTGTACTTGCTCCAGCGAGGGATAGATGCGAGTCGCAACGGCGTCTTGATGGCGGATGCTTCAGACCCAAACTTGCCTGCTGTGTATGCGAATGCCGCGTTTCAAGAGATTACTGGTTATCAAAAAGACGAAGTACTAGGGCTCAATTGCCGCTTCTTACAGGGCAAAGATACAGATCCGGAGGCGGTCGAACAGATCCGCCGCGCCATCCGTGAGCGTCGTGAGCAGCAGGTTACCTTGCTTAATTATCGCAAAGACGGCACTCCCTTCTGGAACTGGTTTAGCATAGCGCCGGTATTTGGGCTCGACGGCAGCTGCACCCACTATGTGGGTATTCAGCAAGACGTAACGCGCCTGCGAGAAAACGAAGAAAAATTGCGTGTTCAACGCACCCATGATCTCTTAACCGGGCTGTTAAATCGCACCACCTTTGAAAACCAGCTGCAATATCACTCTCAGCAGCGCCACCGGCCGCGGACCATGGCGGTGCTGTTAATTAATCTAGACGGCTTCAAGAGTATCAATGACGGTCTTAGCCATCAGGTGGGCGACAGCTTGCTGCAAGCCGTTGGCCAACGATTGAGTGACTGGCTGCAAGCGGGAAATATGATTGCGCGTTTAGGCGGCGATGATTTTGGCCTGTTACTGCTTGACCGAGAGCAAGCCGCAATTATTCAAGCGGCGGAGCAGTTACTCACCTTGCTATCTCGGCCCTTCGTTATTGATGAGCACCAGTTGCATATCAGCGTCAGTATTGGCATCGCCAGCAGCGGTGACGCTGTTCGTGACAGCAGTGACTTTATCCTGCACGCTAATCTGGCACTGCGTGAAGCTAAGCTGCAAGGGCGCAATACGTGGCAGTGGTACAGCGGTGACATTTGCTCCCAGGTGGGCGAGCATATTACGTTGCGCAGAGAAATATTAGAGGCCATAGAAGGCCAGCAGTTTGTGGTTTACTACCAGCCTTTAGTGGACGCCCGCAGTGGTGAGGTGAAAAGCCTAGAATCACTGGTGCGTTGGCAGCATCCCGAACGCGGCATGGTGCCACCCAACGATTTTATTCCGCTGGCAGAGCAGACTGGGCAAATTATCAGTATCGATCAGTGGGTGCTGAGTCAAGCCTGTGCAGATGCGGTGATCATCAACGCGCATAGACCTGCGTCTTTGCCTATCGGGGTGGCGGTCAATATTTCACCGGTGCATTTTCGCCGGGTCGGCTTTTTTCTGGAAGTGCAGCGCGTGTTGGAAGCCAGTGGTCTGGCACCGCAGTTACTGGAGTTGGAGGTGACCGAAGGGTTGCTCATGTCTGATGCTGACCAAGTCATCGAGCAGTTGGTAGCACTGCGTAATTTGGGCGTGAGCGTCGCGATTGATGATTTTGGTACCGGTTTCTCAAGCCTGAGCTATCTGCGCCAATTACCGATTAACAAAGTGAAATTGGATCGCAGTTTCATCCAAAACATCGATCAAAACCGAGCGAATGCGGCCATAGTGCAAGGGGTGATCACCATGGCGCATCATTTAGGCTTAGAAGTGGTGGCTGAAGGGATAGAAACCCTAGCCGAGCAGGACGACTTGATTGGCCGAGGCTGTGATTTATTACAAGGTTT
Organism: Candidatus Oceanisphaera merdipullorum; assembly: GCA_018883865.1. GTDB lineage: Bacteria > Pseudomonadota > Gammaproteobacteria > Enterobacterales > Aeromonadaceae > Oceanimonas > Oceanimonas merdipullorum. The sequence goes on along the minus strand of JAHLFI010000095.1, from coordinate 17,087 downwards.
TCGTTTTTCTCGGCCCGTGCCACTGGCGCAATTTATGGCGCTCCCTCATATACTACCCGTTGGCTAGTACTCATCATTATATTGGTAGCAACCTATGACGAATTCAGCCACTAGTAATCTTTCTGCCGACTATGAAGAGCAACGGCTGGCCGCCTTGGCCGCCTACCACATTCTTGATACGCCCGAAGACGTCGCCTTTGATGACATTACACACCTTGCCGCCTTAATGTGTGATACCCCTATTGCGGTGATTAATTTCATTGACGGTGAGCGCCAGTGGTTTAAGTCGGTATTAGGACTTAAGGTGCGGGAAACGCCGCTCGATATTTCTATCTGTGTACATGTGATCCAGCAGCCTGATTTATTTGTGGTACCAGATACCCGCTTAGACCCGCGTTTTGCTCATAACCCGCTGAGCAGCAGCAAGCCGAACCCGCAGCCCAGCTCGCGCAAGCAATACGCAGCCCTGTAGTAGTGCTGGCTGTCGAGCTTGCGCCTGGGGTGGATATTGCTCCCGAACATTTGCGCATTGAGCAGCTGCACATAGCGCCGCCCGACAGCTTTAGTTCCCCCGACGCCGTGTTAGGTAAGCAGGTGATCAATACCTTAGCAGCGGGCGCGATTCTTACATCACACAGCTTCGATAACAGCGGACCGCTGGCGCGTATGATAGGCCCAGACGAAAGAGCGCTGGCTATTGCGGTGGACGAAGTGGTGGCGGCGGGCGGTTTTATTCGACCCGGAGATTACGTCGATGTATTGCTCTATTTGCGAGAAAGCCAGCAGCATGAGCAGCAAACGGCTCAAGTGGTGATCCCCGCGTTGCGGGTGTTAAGCATGGGCCCAGAGTTGGGTTTAACGCGGCAGGGTGAGCCGATAGCGCAGCAAAACTCAGAGACGGAGCGTGCCCGAGCGCAAAGCCGAGGCGCCAGCACCGCCGTGCTGGCGGTGCCTAAAGGGTTGGTGAGCCATTTTATGTTGGCGGCGGAAGCGGGCAAATTGCGCCTAGCGGTACGTAGCGCCGATGAAGCTTTGCTGAGCGACTACTATGCCCATGGCGTAAGTCCGCAACGCCTAAGTCACCAGCAAGAACAAGAACTTGGCCGCCAGTTACTCAAGTTTGAAACCTTGGCTCTTAGCCAAGCCCCCCCTGTGCTTAATCAACAGCCGTCGCGCGCACCGCAAGCATCGGTCTCGGCGCGGCCCGCGGGTATCAGTGTGTATCGCGGTGCTAGTGTGTCGCAGCAGGCGCCTTAGTTGCAGCCCTTTATTGCTGCCTTTGATAGGAAATAACCGATGACCCAGTCTCTTCGTTTTTATCATGCTAACTCTGGGTGGCGACAGCTCGCCGTTTTGCTGTGCGGCTGGCTAACGCTGGCGAATGCCGCCCATGCGGACAGCTGCCAAGCCTTGACTCCTTTGCCTAGCGTGATTGAAATTAATCAGGGTATGCAAGATGAGCTGCGTTTTACAGTGCCGATCACGCGCCTTGCAATCGGTGAGCCGACCATAGCCGATGTGCAATTAACGACTAATAACGCTGTGTTATTGAGTGGTTTGGCTGCTGGTGCCACCAACATGCATGTGTGGACGCGCTGCGCCGCCGCCCCCATGCAAAGCATGGTGTTTGTGAAGGGCGCGGCGATTAACGCCTTAAGTCATGACTCCGTGACCAGTGGTTTGCCCAGCCAAGTGCAAACCGATATTCGCTTCGTGGAGGTTAATCGCAGCAAGCTAAAAGACATAGGCGTGTCCTTGTTTGGTCAACGGGGTAGTTTTTTGTTTGGTTCGCCTAATGCCAATTTGGGTAGCGTGGGCATAGGGGGCGGAGTGACAGGCGCAGGCAATTTACCGCTCAATAATAATGGTTTTAATATTGCGTGGGGCGGGGGGAGCAAAGAAATAATAGGGGTGCTGAATGCTTTAGAAAACAGCAACTTTGCGTACACCTTAGCCAGCCCTAGTTTAGTGGCGCTCAGTGGCCAGAGCGCCAGCTTCTTAGCTGGCGGTGAGTTTCCGGTGCCGGTGCCCAGCTCGGGCAGTGACGCAGTTTCGATTGAATATAAAGAATTTGGGATTCGTCTAACCTTGTCTCCGACCGTGGTGAGTGAAAACCGCATCTTGCTGAAGGTGGCGCCTGAGGTGAGCGAGCTGAATTTTAATACCGGCGTATCCATCATGGGAACTACTGTACCGTCATTAAATGTACGTCGCACCGACACCAGTGTGTCTTTGGCCAATGGCGAAAGTTTTGTGATCAGCGGACTTATGAGTGCGCGTAATTATGGTTCGGTGGAAAAGCTCCCCGGTTTGGGTGACATCCCTATCTTAGGTAGTTTCTTTCGTTCGTCACGGATTGAGCGTGAAGAGCGTGAGTTGCTGATGATAGTAACCCCGCACTTGGTGCAGCCCTTGGCCGCGGATGCGCGCTTGCCCTCTTTACCCGGTGAGCAACTGCGCCAATACGATCCCACGGCCTTTGAGCTGCTGCTGTTTGAAAATGGCGATTTCGATCTCGGACTTTCACGTTAGGAGATGCGCTTGTGGAACAGACATTTTTAGTTTATTCACACCATCAACCCGATGTGGAATGGCTGCAGTCGGTGTTAGCGCCACAGCCGGTGTTGTGCGTATACGAACAACTCGAAGGTCTGCTGGGTTTGGTGGATGTTACAGGCGCGCACCTGATTTTTGTCGGCATGGACTTCGATAATATAGTCGCTCAAAGCGCGTTGATTGAGGGCTTATTAGAAGCTAGGCCCTTTGTGACTGTGGTGGGATTAGGCAGAGATTTAGATAATGAGTTGGTGATCCATGCCATGCGTGCCGGGGCGCGGGATTTTATCGTCAATGGTATGCGCAGCAGTGAGGTGCAAGGCTTAGTGCGCCGTTTGTCACAACGCTTACCGACCTTACCGGTTAAAAAGCAGCAAGGTGAGTTAACCATTCTGTATGGTGCCCAGCCAGATCCCGATGCAGCACTGGTAGCCTTACATTTGGCTTTGCATCTGCAAGGGCCCGAGCGCTCGTTGTTATTACTGGATTTGGGATTGCCCTATGGCGAGAGTTTAGAAGGCTTAAGGTTAACCACGGATTTTTATTTTGGAGATGCGCTGCGCAACTTACGCCGGTTAGACAGCAGCTTAATTAATAGCGCGTTTTGCCGGCACGATAGCGGCGTCACCGTATTAGCTCATCACGATGAAGATGGCCCTTTATCTGGCCTACACGCCACCGAGCTCTATTTAGTCATGGGAGCATTACGGCAAAATTTTAGCCACATTATTGTCAATCTCTGTGGTCAGCCAGACAGCGAGTCTTTGCGCACCTTCATTAATAACAGCCAACAATTCTACTGGTATCTCGACCAAAGTGTGTCTTGTTGTAAGCGCAACCTCACGCTATTAAATGAATGGCGCCAACATAAGGTTAAATTAGACCACGGGCGATTAGTCGTAGATCGTTATCAGGCAAGCGTAGCGCCGGATAGCACTAGTTTGTCCACCACCTTTAATATGCCACTGGCGGCGCAATTGCCTACCAGTCCAGTCGCGCGTTTAACCGCGAAAAATCAAGGTCGAGCCTTGTTTGAGGTAGCGCCGCGCGACGCCTTGAGCCGAGCATTGGTGCGTTTAGCTGACACCCTGAGTCAGCCGGTAAGAAATCGACGCAGTTATGACTGGCTAAAAATTTGGAGGGCTAGAGCATGATCAAGCGTGATAAATTTCAGGAAAAACTTACCGAACCCAATGCGCACAAGGCAATTTTGCATCGTTATCTGATTGATGCGCTCGAAGAGGAAGAGCAAAACTTATTAGATGGCCCGCGCAACCGGCTGCTGCAGTTTGTGAGTCAACAGATCACCGAATATATTCGTCGCCAGCAATTGGCATTTTCGCGCTATGAACAAGACCAGTTAGCCGAAGAGTTAGTGGATGAGCTGGTTGGCTTTGGCCCCTTAGAAGCCTTGTTGTCTGATCCCAGCATTACCGAAATTTTGGTGAATGGCCCTCATCGTATTTTTGTGGAACGCCGAGGGGTGTTGCAGCAGATTGAAGCGCGTTTCGTGGACGATGCGCACCTGTTACGGGTGATCCAGCGCATTTTAGCGCCGGTGGGCCGCCGCCTTGATGAGTCTTCGCCCATGGTGGATGCGCGCATGCTGAATGGTAGCCGCATTAATGCGGTTATTCCGCCGATTGCCATCGATGGTGCCGCGTTATCGGTGCGTAAATTTCGCCAAGACATGCTGCGCAGTGTCGACTTATTAGCCACGCGTTCGTTAGACAAAGCCATGCTGGATTTTTTACAACTGGCGGTAGAGCAGCGCTGCAATATCTTAGTTAGCGGCGGCACGGGTACGGGTAAAACCACCATTTTAAACATGCTCAGCCAGCTGGTCTCGCCTCGTGAGCGTATCGTCACCATCGAAGATACCGCCGAGCTGCAGCTCAAACATGACCATGTGGTGCGCCTTGAAACTCGCCCCGCCAACGCCGACGGTCATGGCGGCATCGCTGCTCGCGAGCTGGTAAAAAATGCTCTTAGAATGCGCCCCGACCGTCTGATCTTGGGAGAAATTCGCGGCAGTGAAGTATTAGATGTGCTGATGGCCATGAATACCGGCCACGATGGCTCCATGACCACGTTGCATGCCAACAATGCACAAGATGCCTTGCTGCGCCTCGAAAGTTTAGTGGGTATGGCGGGCATTACGGTAGCCGAAAAAACCCTGCGCCAAACGGTGTGTTCGGCGGTGGATGTGGTGGTGCAGCTGGTACGCCTAGCGGACGGACGACGCTGTATCAGTGAGATCTTAGAAGTGGTGATGCTCAGAGACGATCAGTACGTGACCAATACCTTGTTTCGGTTAGACCGAGCAGGCAATGGTATTTTCACTCGCGAAGCCGTTAACCCAGCTGGTGAGAAATTAAAACGTATCTTTTAGTGCCCTACGCCGTAACAGAGAGTGCAAGAGCAAGGCGTGGCACAGTGTAAGAGGATCCGCGAATGGGGCTAGCGTTATTATTGTGCGTCATGTCTCTGGCCTTGTTCTTGATTGGCCTGACTTTGCTGCGCCGCAGCCAATTTAAAGCTGACAACGAAGCCATAGTGGCACGGCTGAGCTCATTAGAAACCGCAACGCTAGAGCCGGCACTCAGTCGGTTTGAAAAACAGCGGCTCAAGATGGGCATTACGCTACCTTTTGGCGTGCTGGTTACGTCAGTGTGCGTTTGGAGTTTAGTGTTGTGGTTAGTGTGGCTCATCGCCGGCGGCTGGTTGATGGTTGGCCTCTTAATGGGCTCAAGCCTAGCGCTACATTTGTATTTGGCGGTGCGTTATCGTCGACGTGTAAAAAAAATGGTTAACCAATGTCCTCAGCTGTTGGAACACATGGTTCGCAGTATTCAATCGGGGCGCACGCTCGGCGATGCTGCCTTGTTGGCCATGCATGCAGCACCCCAGCCTCTGCAGGAGGGGATGGCGCGTAGCCGCCGTTATATTGAACGGGGCGGTAAATTAGATGATGCCATGGATAACTTCGCCACTTTATATGACAGAGATGAATTTCGGTTATTAGCCATGGGGCTGAGGGTGAATCAGCGTTATGGCGGTAGCGCTATCGAAATGTTGCAAAGCTTAGTGCTGTTAATTCGCGAGCGTGAACAGGCGGGCGCGCAATTAAAAGCCATGACCGGAGAAACCCGAGTCAGTGCCTTGGTATTAGGCGGCATGCCACTGGTCATGGCGGGGTATATTTTTATGTCTAACCCGGAATTTTTATTGGGCTTGTGGGTAGACCCATCGGGTAAGTGGGTATTGCTCAGCGCATTATTGCTGCAATCCGTAGGCAGCTTTCTGTTGTGGCGCATGCTGAGGAGTATCTAATATGAATTGGCTGTATGTGTGTGCCTTGTTACAAACCTTATTAGTCGCTGGCCTCTTGCAGCATTTCTTTACCGAACGCAGCGCGCGTCGCCAAGTGGCAAAGCGTTTAGCCGGAACGGCCGCCAGTGAGAAGAGACGGCTATTAGCAGATATCAGCCGCAGTAAACTGGGTCAAAAAGGCTTAAAGCTCGACAGTGAAACCAAACAGCTGCTCGAGCAATTGGGATGGCGAAAAAACAAGCAAAAATCGTTATTTATGCTCGCGCAGTTTGGCTTACCTTTATTGTTGTTATTTTTGGTGCAGTTATATGTACTAGTACGCGAAAGCGGCACACTCAGCCCTTGGATATTAATGTTTTTCGCCTTAGGTGTGGGCTATTTATTGCCAAAGCGAGTGTTAGTAAAGTCGGCTAAAGCTCGCCAGCAACAGTTAGCCACAGAAGTTGGCTCAGCGCTGCCCATGTTGCGTATTTTGTTTGAAGTGGGCATGACGGTTGAGCAAGCATTACGAATATTAGCGGTCGAGGGACGGCAAATTTTGCCGGTGTTGGCGGTTGAATTGCAACAAATGTTGCAGCGGGTAGATGCGGGCCTAGATCTAAGAACTGAATTGCAGCGCACCGCCCAACTGATGCAAGTAGAGGAACTAAGCGACTGCTTTATGGTGTTAGAGCAATTAGCGCAGCAAGGCAGTGGTGCCATGAGTTCTTTGTTATCAATGAAGAAACGATTAGATGAAAGACGCTTAGTGCAGCTGCAAGAAGCGATCTCGAAAATGTCCGCCAAAATGTCGATTGTGATGGTGGCGTTTCTGTTTCCGGCGTTATTAATTGTATTGGCCGGGCCTGGTTTTATCGCGATTATTCAGGCTCTTGGAGAGATAGGATGATAAGAAGAGTGTCAGTGTTACTGTTAGTGTTTGGGTTGGGGGGGTGTGCGAATATGGCCCATCATAATCAGCAAGATTCGCCTTGGTTGATCCAACGCTCTCACGTAAAAGTGCCAGTTTGTACGCCATTGAGTAAAGAGCATGAATTATGGTTGGGCTTATCACAAAAAATGATGGTCGAGGGGCGTTTGCACGCGGCCTTAGCCAATATCGAGCAATTACCAAATGAATTGCCGGAGGCGCGTTTAAATAAGGCGCAGATCTTGCGCCAACTGCAACGCCCAGAAGCGGAAAGCTTATATGCCAGCTTGCTGGATTCGTGTTTAGTGGCCGGCGGCTACCATGGTTTAGCGCAAATGGCGGTGGCCAAGCAGGCTTATCCGCAAGCGTTAAGTTATTTACAACAAGCGATAGCCATAGCGCCCACGAACGATGCCATGCGTAATGACTTAGGTGTGGTTTACTTAAACTTGCGCCAATTAGATGAGGCACAGTTTGAATTGGTGACGGCGTTGGAATTAAATGAAGGCGATCCTAGAGCCGCCACTAATTTAGTGACCTTGTTGGTGTATCAAGCCCGATTAGATCAAGCAGCTAAGTTAGTGTCGCGTTATCAGTTATCGACGGCGCAATACCAAGGGGCGGTGGCGCGTGCAGAGCGTTTAAAACAAGCAGACAGCCAAGAGTCTAACCTGATGGCAGCGCGCCAAACCGCATGGGTGGAGCCAAGTGGCGTATCTGAAATCAGTCCGGTGCCGCAGGTGGCGGAACAGGCTCCAAGCCAAACCCCAGTTCAAACTCAGACTCAAGCCCAAGCTCAAAATTGGGCTGCGGTTATTCAGCCAGCCTTGCCCAGCATGACGAGCATTAGTGGGTTAAACAGTGTGACTACTGCCAAAAGCACAGGCAATACAAACAGCGTGGCTCCATCACAAACATCGGCCGCCAAAACACAAGCTGCCAGAGGCGTACAGCAGGTGGCAGCGTCGAGTTCCCGAGAGATAGTGCCCTTGGCGATCACGCAGGGGGTGTTCTAGCACCGTTAGCGAATGTTATAAACGAGGAGTGAGTCAATGAGCAGCATTACCGCATGGACTACGGCGTTATTAGTGACTTTTTCTTACCCCATTTATGCGCATAGCACGCCAGAGGTCTATCCCTGGAGTGGCGAGCAAACTGTGTTGGCCACCGAAAGTTGGCTTAGGCTACAGCGAGAAGGGCAGGCGGCGTCGGCTCATCCGCAAACTATGACCTTAGCAGAGCAAGAAAAAATCATGGCGCGCTGGTTAGACAGTTATCAGCATCCCTTACCTGATTTTTTTGAGCAAGATATCGGTGGTAGCTTGTCCCGTTAGTGCAAATTTACGCTAGTCAGAGTGTAATTAAACCCATCACGACTCTGCTAGGATAAGCGCTAATTGAGTTCGATTACTGACATTGGTTAAGCGTAAAATTTGCGATGCATACAGCTTAACCGTATTTTCGGTAATCCCCAGCTGGTCAGATATCTGGTAGTTGGTCATGCCTTTGCCGATCAATAGCGCCACTTCTTGTTGGCGAGGCGACAATTTAGCGAGGGCTGTGCCCATGCTGCTTTTCGCTTCGTATTGAGCCGGGGGCTCAGTAACCAGTTGTTCTTTATGCGGAGCACTGGGCTTTTGATTGAGGTGCTGCACATCTTGATAGATTTCTTGCAACGACTCGGTCAGCTGGTGGAGACGTTCATTGATGCCACTCATGGCTTGGATATGCAGATCTTTATCCAGCCGATGCGCCAAACGCAATACCCCAGCCAGCAAGGCGTCCATGTCTAATGGCTTTTGATAATAATCAGCCACACCGGCCTTGAGAGCCATGATTATGTGGTCTTTCTCTGCTTCACCGGTAAATAAAATAACCTCTATTAAGCGCTGTTCTTGTTTAGCCATTAGCATCAGCTGTTGCAGTAGCTGCAAGCCATTTTGGCCGGGCATGTGCATATCGCTGATCACAATTTGGATATTGGGCTCGCGCTTAAAGGTTTCTATCGCCTCTATGGCCGATGCGCAGCAGTAGCAAATAAAGCCATAATCGGTAAAAAACTCGGCTAACTCTTCGGTGATGAAGGGTTCATTATCGACGATCAATAGTTTCTTATTGGCTACGTGGCTCATTAGTTAACCCTCTGTCTAAATAGTTATCCCTGTATCATTATGAGTCTGTTATGGCGGTAAGCTCCACTCAATGAGCGTTATTGGGGGCTAATTGTGCTGCGTTTGGCACTAACGCTGGGGGCAAACGCAGGGTAAACAAGGCGCCGTGTGCGGTGTTCTCGACGCTTAACTCCCCTTGCATCTGCGCTATGATGCCGTGACTGACCGATAAACCCAGGCCTGTGCCCACTCCTACCGCCTTAGTCGTAAAAAAGGGTTCAAAAATACGGTTCAATTGATGCTCGGCAATGCCGCCGCCATTATCTTCCACCTGCAACATAATCTGTGTTTCGTGCTCGAAGCTGCGGATTGTTAACGCAGGCGTGGTTTCGGGCGAATGGGTTTGGGTCATGGCGTCTTTGGCGTTGATCAGTAAGTTGATAAACACCTGCTCTAGCTGGTCTAGGTGGCCCAATACCAAGGGCAGCGGCGTTAATTCTAACTTGATGTCTATGCCACTTTTTTCCAGCGCCGCGCGGGTGAGCGATAATGCGCCCTCTATGGCCTGCTGCGGATTAAAATGGGTTTTATCCAACGCCGAGCGCCGGCCAAACACCCGCATGTGATTGATAATTTGTGCACTTCTCGCCACCTGCTCTTCGATGCGCAGCAATTTATGTGTCAGATAATCGCTGGAATAGGCGTCCTTGGCGATGCGGCGCTGTAAATTGGCAAGGGCAATGCTGATCACATTCAATGGTTGGTTCATTTCGTGGGCTAAGGTGGTAGCCATTTCACCCAAAATAGCCATTTTAGTATTCTGATAAAGCTGCAACTTGGTTTCGTAGACTTCGGTGTTGTCGCGACCTACCGCTTGGATCTCGCAAAGTCTGCCTTGGCTATCGAAAATGCCTCTTTCTGCCCACACAAGCCATAACGGGTCGCGATGCGGCAGGTGCAGGCAAAATTCGGCCTCAGCCAGAGGCGTTTGTGGCGTTAGGTTTGCCAGCCGGCGCTTGAAGGTGGTGATCTGCTCGGGTGCTAACCATGCCGCCAAACTTAGCGTTTGTGTGGTGAAAGGGGCTTGGCCTAATAGGCGGTTAAATAACTCATTGCTATAGGTAAGTGTTAAACCAGGCTGATAGCGGCAAATAATGGCGGGCGAGTCTTCGACCAAGGCCCGATAACGCGCTTCGCTGTGCAGCCGCTGCTCGGTCGCGATATGGGTTTCAGTAATATCAATATATAAGCCCACCACCTCTTGCGGTTGGCCCAACGCATCGCGCAACAAACGCGCTTCATCCAACAGCCAATGATAGTTATTTTGGCTATCACGCAATCGATAACGACAGCTGATCAGGCCCTCGGCTAATAACTGACGAGTACGCTCAAAATAACGCTCGCGGTCTTCTGGGTGTAACAGCTCGGCGATAGGCCGCTGTTGTAGTTGCTCGCTGCTCCAGCCTAACACCGACTGTGCGCTGGCACTGATAAATGTCGGGGTGAGGGCGCCCTCGTTATAGCTCAGTACATAAATGATTGCGGGTGCGTTTGAGACTAAAGAGGTGAGCCGGTTATTGGCGGCCAGCGCACTTTGTTTATGCTGCTCGAGATCGTGTATATCTAACAAGCTGCCCATTAAATAGCCGTGCGACTTGGCCGAGCTGGCGTGCAAACGGCATTGATACCAACGGGTTTCATTGTGGATGAGCAAGCGGATATTTTGCTGCAAATCTTGCTGCTCGCACACGGCGTTTTTTAAGCGCAGTTCAAACTCGGCTCGGTCTGGATTGGCAATTAAACTTAACCATTTAGCGAGCGGCACCGGTTGCGTGGGCGACAAGTTTAAGGTGTTGAGCAGATTAGGTGCCAGAACAAACAGCGCTTGCTGGGGATCATATTCACACCAACCTACATTATGTAGCTGCTGTAACGCCTGCTGACGGCGTACAGTTTGCTGGCGCTGATCTTGCTGCAATCTGCGTAACAGCGGCCCCATCAGCAGCGCGCCTAAGTGCGACCAGTCGCTGGCGCTCAGGTAGCTAGGCTGTGGCTGCGCGTGGTCATAGGCGCACAACAACCAAGCTTGCTGGGGCGGCTCCGATTGGCAGGGCACGGCCCAGATCCAAGATGCGGTAATGGGGGGGGAGCTGGTATGCAGTGCGTGCAAATTTAGGCGGATGGGGTGTTCTGCCGCGGCGACGTGCAGCTGCTCGGCTAAGCGGTAATGCTGCCACCAGTGCACATTGGCAGCAGGCTGACTGTGCTGCAGATATAAATACCAATGGTGTGCTGCATGAGGGAGGGCAATGGCAACGCTGCTTGCCTTTAAGCGCAGCGCTAACTCTGCCAGCACTGTTTTCATTTGTTGTTCAAGCGAAGTGCAATTGGCAAACAGCGCGGCCTGAGCTTGCACATAATGAAAGAGCTGCACTTTATGCTCGTTGTGGTGCGCTTTGCGTACTAAGTCGGAAATGTCGGTGAGCATTAACTGCCAACCCGAGGCGGTTTGTTGCAGCCAACCTCGGGTATGCAGCGGCGGACCGGCCTGAGTTTTAAAGCTGAGATCTAGGCCTCCCTCATGCCATAGCTCTGGACCAAGACTTAACACGGCGGAGGGCGTATACAGGCAGTCTGTGAGTGAATAGGGTGCCGACCTATTGACTAGCTGATGAGCGAATGCGCCGTGGCAATGCTGCACCAAACCATGCTTATCCAACTCCACAATCAGTGAGTCCGACTGCGCTTGCCGCGCCGAGTGAGTGATGTGCGGTTTGCCCTGCTCGTCCTGAGCAGCTAAGCCCTTTTTAGAAATCGGATCTTGATGAAGAGGTGAGTCGTTATGAAAAAAAGATCGCCATTTTTTTATCATAGATTACTCGTGCTGCGAGTCGGTTAAAGTGAGTGTTTAACGAACGAGAAAATGAATGACAACAGGCTTGAGTATGTAGTTAAACCAATGAGAAACAAAGTAAAGGTATTCAAAGTTGGCGCCAAGAACGCTCGCGGCATCACACTTTTCAAGGAAAGATCCGGGTTATGTTGCCAACCCGGCCTCGCGACAATAATGTGGCTTGGCTAATGCGAACCTCTCGCTGGACGGAGCCTCGATAAGGGCTAGGAGCTAAGGTGTTTTATCCTTTATTACTGGTCTGGGCTGCGGCCTGTGCTTGGCAAGATGCCCAGCAAAAACGCATCAATAATGGCCTTACCTTTTCTGGCATTATCATCGCCTTGGCTTACTTGCTGTTGCGGCAAGAAACGCTAACAGGATCGCCACCTTTACAGGCGGTGCTGGCCGTATGTTTGGTTTTTTTCTTGATGCTACCCGGTTATTTGGCCGCTAAAATGGGCGCCGGTGATATAAAAATGTTGTTGGGTGTGGCCCTCGCCACCCATGCCATTTATATCCTGATTTGTATCGTCTTTGCCGGTATAGCTATGGCGCTGTGGTTAGTATTAGCCCCTTGGGTATGGCAAGTGTGCCCGAATAATATCACCAAGCGGATCCCTTATTTAGCCCCCGTCCACAAACGCAGTATGCCTTACTCGCCTTTTTTACTATTAGGCATTGGGGTGGCCAGCGCTTGGCAAGCACTGGCCTAACAGCACTTCAATTGAAACCCGTCTAATCTTGCCTGATCGGCTGGCTCACCTAAGCCGATGCACTTTTGTGCGTGGTAGGCGGCTTATTCCAGCATAAAACGGCCAGCCAGACTAAGCACCGCCAGAATGGAGGCGGTCACCGTATTGGCATGCTGGCCGGCACCAAAGCGCGAGCCGGGCACCCCTTGGCAACTGCCTTCCACTATCGCTAATGCTTGAGCATCTGCGCCACTGCCCATGCTTCGCTCTTCAAAATGATCGATACGTAACGGCATGGCCAACGCAGCGGCAACGGCGGCAACCGCCGCCGCGATTGGGCCATTACCCACGCCGTGTAAGGTTTTGACTGCGCCGACGGGCAGCTGCACGTTAAGCTCTATTTCTTGCTCGCCATCCACATCTGACAGGCGATGGCTGATATAGCGTAGAGCACCGCCGACTCTGGTCGACGCCAGATAGGCTTGTGTAAACAGCTGCCAAATAACTTCACCGCCCAGCTCGGTTTCACTCGCGTCGGCATACTTTTGCACGATAGCGCTGAACTCGATTTGCATGCGTCTTGGCATGATGATGCCATGGTCACGCTGCAGTATAAACGCGATGCCGCCTTTGCCCGACTGGCTGTTCACGCGCACTATGCTGTCGTAAGTGCGCCCTAAATCTTGTGGATCGATCGGCAGATATGGCACTTGCCAAAAATCATCGGGCTGGCGGGCGACGAATCCTTTGGCAATCGCATCTTGATGAGAGCCGGAGAAGGCGGTAAACACTAAGTCACCCACATACGGGTGGCGAGGATGAATAGGCAAGGCCGTGCATTGCTCGACGACCCGCGCCACCGCAGTAATATCAGAAAAATCTAAGCTCGGATGAATACCTTGGGTATAAAGATTAAGCGCTAGGGTGACTAAATCCAGATTGCCGCTGCGTTCGCCATTACCAAATAAGCAGCCCTCCACTCTTTGTGCTCCCGCCAGTAAAGCCAGCTCGGCACACGCGATGCCGGTGCCGCGATCGTTATGTGGATGCACAGAGAGCACCACATGCTCGCGTCGCTCAAGGCGTTTGCTCATCCACTCGACTTGATCGGCAAATACATTGGGTGTGGCCACCTCTACCGTGGTGGGCAGGTTGATGATGATGGGCCGTTCGGTACTGGCATTCCAGCAGCGAATGGCGGTGTTGCAGATCTGCAACGACACCTCGAGCTCAGCCATGCAAAAGGTCTCTGGCGAGTACTGCAAAACCCATTCGGTCTCTGGATGCAGCGCCACCTTATCGCGCAAATAGCCGATGTGATGCGCCACCATTTGTTCAATTTCTGGCACCGACAGTTTGAACACCACATTGCGCCAGACCGGCGCTATCGCATTGTATAAGTGAATGATCACGCGCTTAGCGCCCGCTACGCTGCGGACGGTTTCATCGATCAAGTCTTCACGCAACTGCGTCATCACCATAGGCGTCACATCAGCTGGAACTCGCTGTTCGTCGATGAGTTGGCGCACCACATCAAAGTCGATACTAGATGCCGCAGGAAAACCCACTTCTATTTCTTTAAAACCTAAGCGCACCAGCTCATCGAATAACTGCAGTTTTCGCTCGCGATTCATGGGCTCGAACAATGACTGGTTGCCATCGCGTAGATCAGTCGCCAGCCAAATCGGTGTTTGGGTGATGGTGTTAGCAGGCCAGCTGCGGTCCGGTAAATCAATAGCCGGAAAAGTGCGGTATTTGAGTTGGGGGTATTTGAGCATGATGATTTCCAAGCTAAGCCAAAGTGAAAGCCAGATGAAGGCTAGGGCTATGAGCTTAAGATATCTTATGGGTAAGTTATTTCGCCAAATAGACTATCGTTGTCGCGAAATGGTCATACTGCTGATAGTCTTTAGCCCTTAACTTCAGTTCATTTAATTTCACCTCACTTAACGTCAGCGGGTAAACACATGGTCGATTTTACGGCTCAGCATTACGACGCCTTTGCCATGCCGATGAGCGGGGTGGCGGTAGATTATCCGAGTGGCCACCTAGTTGAGCCCCATAGCCATTCCTGCGTGCAATTTATTTATGCCATTGAAGGCGTGCTGGTAATTGAAAGCCCGACCGGCCGCTGGGTTACCCCGCCTACACGAGGCGTGTGGTTGCAGGCTGGCGTTGAACACTCGCTACGCATGCGCGGCGCGGCCAGAGTGCGCAGCTTATTTGTGCATTCGGATATTACTGACGACATGCCTCAAGGCAACTGTGTGATTGATGTGTCGCCGCTGTTGCGGGAACTGATTTTGGCTGCCACTGAAATAGCCGCGTCTTATACGAGCAACAGCCGCGACGGCCGAGTGATGCGGCTGTTATTAGACGAACTCTGTGCCTTACCGACCTTACCCTTTTATCTGCCTTGGCCTGCGGATGCGCGCATCAAGCAAGTGTGTGAGCGCATCACCGCCCAACCGCAACTTAACTGCACGGCCGAGCACTGGGCTCAGCAATTAGCCATGAGCCCCAAGACTTTTCACCGCCAGTTTCAGCGCAGCACCGGCATCACCTTCGGGCGCTGGCGCCAACAAGCACGGCTGCTACTGTCGTTAGAGTTGTTAGCCCAAGGCCTGCCCATCATAGAGGTCGCCTTACAACATGGTTACGATAGCCAAAGCGCTTTTTCCGCCGCCTTTAAGCGCCAATTCGGTGTTCCGCCTTCCCTGTTTTACTAAGCATCATTGCTAGTGGCTAAGATGATTCGACAGGATCCAAACGCCGATCGCTATAAGTGTCAGGCCACCGACTATCTCCGTCTTATGGCCGAGCAAAGTGCCCACGGCTTTCCCCAGCATCACGCCCAATGTGACCATTATGGTGGTCGCCAAACCAATGAGGCCTGCCGCCAGTAGAATATTGACGTCAACAAACGCGAGACTAATACCTATGGCCATGGCATCAATACTTGTGCCAAAGGCGGTAACAGCGAGTTTAAAAAAGGAATGTCTGGTCGGTGCTGCTGCCTTTTGTTCTTCTGGTTTGAGGCCTTCATACAGCATGTGCACGCCGAGAGAGACGAGTATGGTAAAGGCTATCCAATGATCCCAAGCTTCTACATAAGGCGCGGCAGATTGGCCAATGAACCAACCTATGATGGGAGTGATGGCTTCAATGACGCCAAAAATGAGGCCCATTCTTAAGGCATCGGAAAAACGAGGATTGCTAAGGGCTGCTCCTTTACCTATAGCCACAGAGAAAGCATCTGTAGACATAGAAAGAGCAAGTAACAGCAGGGCGATAGGATTCATTTCTATATTTCTCAGGTCGGGTATTGAGTCCACGACATACCCATACGCCCGACTTGCGGCATGGATATGTCGATGGTCTCGCCAACCGAGAGGTGTTCGCACCATGGTCATTTGACCAAGCATGTTGACACGAACTCTTTCGCATAACGAAAGCAGGCTACTCCCCAAAGAGCGCTTAGACTAACATAAACATGTTATAAATCAAAAGGAAGGCGCTAGCTGTGTTGTATGGAGTCGGCATTAACTCTTTGACGTACATACTAAAATAGTTAAGTTGATGCTAATAAAACGCAAGGCTCAAGCAGCTAGTCCCGGCTGCTCGAGGCAGGTTTGGATCCCGGCACCACTTAGTCGTTTTTCTGCAATTGCCACCCCATTTTATTCATAGCGAACAGGGTGTCAGCGCGGCGGTTTGCTACTTGCATCAAAGGGAGATCAAACGACGCTTCATCCATTGTTTATCGTCAAGGCCGTAGGCGTGAACAATGCAAAAAATTCGGGTACGTTTGACCCATCCGTGATGAAAGCCGATGGAATTCGGCTGGACTGAAAAAAACAGCACACGCTTCTCAGGTTTAGATTGTGGCGTGACGTCTGCGAGTCGGCAATTCATAACGAGTAGATAACTCCGGCAACCATGACACTGACTTATGACATGACAAAGTATCAGTAATAACAAAACGATTAAGGGCAGCCCTGAAATACTAAATACGGATTTTTATGATAAAACTAAAGTCCAAAAATATTTATATTTTTTATCCTGTCAATAATGCTGCCGATTGTTTTTAAGTAGACAATTTCTCTGCTGTTCTAGATTATTAAGTTTTGTATGTAAGGGGGTAATTTTTAATCAAATTTTTCATGTTTTGCTGTTTGTTATGGTGATATTAAGAAGAGTTTGTCTGTGCTTAAACTTCATAGTCTAGGGTTGATGCTGTCAGTTCTGATAATAATTAAATTTTCTCATGTGGTGGAATGATTTGAGAAGTGATTTTTATTGATTTATGCACATTGTTTTTTATTTTATTGTGTCATGGTAAATATAATTTCGTTAACTGTATATTTAATCGCTAGATAAACGAAAGTTATTCTACAATAAAGGTGGAACAGGGGTGGTTCTCATGTGCTCATGTCAGTTTTATCACCTGAGATAGCGTTAGGTTAGAGTGGTGTGTCGCGCGTTAACGCCACTATTTAGTTATTTTATTCATATTGGAGGCCTAGATGAGTGATACGCCCAGTTTGTTAATCGGTGGTAATGATTGCGGTCATTCTTTTATGGATGCGAGC
>JAHLFI010000094.1 GCA_018883865.1 Candidatus Oceanisphaera merdipullorum | reverse complement strand
AGTGCTATGTCGTTATATATCGGCTTGAGTCAGTGGTCACATCCAAATTGGCCTGGCCAGCTATTAAGTAAAGGCCTTAAAAGCACCGAGCATTTACTGGATTACGCACACGTTTTTAACTGTGTCGAAGGTAATACCAGCTTTTATGGCGTACCAGATGACATGAGCTTAACGCGCTGGGCTAAGCAAACGCCCGACGATTTTCGTTTTACCTTTAAATTCCCCGCCACCGTCAGCCATCACGGTCAGTTAATCGACAAGGTGCCCCAAGCTTTATCCTTTATCGAACAGTTAGCACCAGTGAATGAGAAGCTGGGCATGCTAATGCTGCAACTGCCCGCCAGCAGTGGGCCTGAGCAGCTTAGTGGACTCGACCATTTATTAAGCGCGCTGCCCAATACCCTGCAATACGGCGTCGAAGTTCGCCATTCGGCATTTTTTGCCAAAGGCGAAGCCGAGCGGTTGCTCAATCGGTTATTACTCGAACACCAGGCCAATCGCATTATCATGGACTCGCGTCCCGTGTTCTCTTGCCCGCCCACCACGCCGGCACTGGCAGATGCCCAGCAAAAGAAGCCGCAAGTGCCGGTACACATTATTAGCACAGGCAATGCACCTGTGATCCGCTTTATTGGCCACCCACAGCCGGAATATAATCGCCGCTTTTGGCAGGCTTGGCTGCCGCGCATTCAAGGCTGGTTAGATGAGGGCAAGTCGGTGTATTTGTTTGTACATACCGCCGATAATCAATTCGCGCCCATATTGGCGGCAGAAATTGCCAGTGCGCTACACCACCCTTTACCGGACTTTCCAGGGCTGGCACCTAGCCCTCAGGGGCAATTATTTTAGCGCCATAACATGATTCTTTAAGGCATGACGACAACTGAATACAAGCCGCTAAACCCTGGGATTCATATTAATACCCCCTCGGCTTTTGTCGATTGAGTATAAAAGACATTTTTAGCATTTAAAAACCGCCGCTTACCGCCTTTAAACTCCCCAAAACCACATAAATTGCGCTATTTTCACTCACGTTCAGCAAGACAACTCTGAGCGCTTCTTTTACAATAGCCGCCATCAAGTGCAGCCTAGTGCTGCCGTACACCACAGGTTAATTAGTCGTTCGTTATGCAAGCAAAAGATCAGATCTTCGCCGCCCCCATTGCCGAGCTTGGCGACTTTAATTTCGACCAAAAAGTGGCCGACGTTTTCCCCGACATGATAAAGCGCTCTGTGCCCGGATATTCCAATATTATCGCCGCCATCGGCATGATGACAGCGCGCTTTGCTCAGCCCCACACTCAGCTCTATGACTTAGGCTGCTCACTCGGTGCGGCCACTCAAGAAATGCGCCGTCACCTCACCCAGCCCGGCTGCACCATAGTGGCGGTGGATAATTCAGCCGCCATGTTGGCGCGCGCCGCCAGCCATTTGGCATCGTTTAAATCTGACGCTGTAGTAGAACTGACCCAAGCGGATATTTGCGAGATAGAAATCAGCAATGCCTCTGTGGTGGTGTTGAACTTTACGTTGCAATTTATTGCCCCAGATAAGCGAGAAGCCTTATTAACGCGCATCTATCAGGGCTTAAATAAAGGCGGCGTGCTGGTCTTAAGTGAAAAGTTTATCAGTGGTGACGACACAGTCAATGAGCTACTCATCGACTTGCACCACGACTTTAAACGCGCCAACGGCTACAGCGAACTGGAAGTCAGCCAAAAGCGTACCGCGCTTGAAAACGTGCTGCGCCCAGATACGCCTGAACAACATAAGGCCCGCTTAGCCCACGTCGGTTTTAGTCATGTGGACATGTGGTTTCAGTGCTTTAACTTCGGGTCTATGGTCGCAATAAAGTAGGGTCGCCATTAACTAGGTGGCTATTAAGCAAGCTGTCATAAATAAACGGTTCCATTAAATGATTGATTTTAGTGATTTTTACCAGCAGATAGCCAAATGTAGACTGCAACATTGGCTGCATTGTTTGCCGGCCCAATTGCATGACTGGCAAAAAATACATTTGCATGGCGATCTTGCCCGCTGGGTGCGTGCGCTGCATAAGTTGCCGCATATAGAAACCGAACGGATCGAATTAACTGACAGCGTCAGCATTGGACGCCCCGGCGAGATAAGCTTGGGCGAACAAAAAAAGATAACCAGCTTAATGGATCAGTTTCATCCGTGGCGTAAAGGCCCATTTGAAATACACGGCGTGCACATAGATACCGAATGGCGCTCAGATTGGAAATGGGATCGGGTGCTGCCGCACATTAGTCCGCTTAAGCATCGTTATGTATTAGATGTGGGTTGTGGCAGTGGTTATCACCTGTGGCGCATGCGCGGCGCCGGCGCCAAGATGGCGGTGGGTATCGACCCTTCTGCATTATTTTTATGCCAGTTTGAGGCCATCAAGCATTTCAGTAATGGCCATAAAGGCATTCAAGTCTTGCCGTTAGGCATAGAAGATCTGCCCGAGCTGCGGGCGTTCGATACTGTTTTTTCCATGGGCGTGCTCTATCACAGACGCTCCCCCATCGATCACTTGCTGCAACTTAAGGCGCAATTGTGTGATGGCGGTGAACTGGTGTTAGAAACACTGGTGATAGAAGGTGACGAAAACCAAGTACTGGTGCCGGGCGAGCGTTATGGAAAAATGCGCAACGTTTGGTTTATTCCCAGTTCAGCCGCATTGGTGGGCTGGCTGCAAAAATGTGGCTTTGAAAATATCCGAGTGGTGGATGAAAGCACCACCAGCTTAGACGAACAAAGACGCACCGAGTGGATGCGTAACGAATCGCTTGCAGACTTTTTAGATCCGAATGACGCGAGTAAAACCATAGAGGGTTACCCGGCACCTAAACGGACGATTATTATCGCCAACAAACCGGCTGACCCACAACATCAACAACAAGAGGCACAAGATGAATAAAGTTGCGGCATCACTGATTTTTCCTTTGTTGCTAACCGCCTGTGTTAGCCAGACATCACCGGTGGACACGCAGCCCCAGCCTCAACCTATCACAGAGCCTGAGCTCAGTGCCGGTTTGGCCAGTCTAGAAACGCGACTATTGAGCAGCATGGCTGAACAAAATCAGCAACAGAGCAACAATAGCCATGCTTTTATGGCGGCTTTGCAACAGGATATTAAAAATTTGAAAAAGCAGATCAATCGTCCAATCGTCACGCCACAACCCTCAACCAGCACCACTAAGGTGACAGAGCCGCGTAAAGAAGAAACCTTAGACGGCAAGCTGGTAGTCGGTGAAACCGAACAAGTGTGGCTGGATATCGTCAATGATAACTTTGCCGCCCGTATCGATACCGGTGCCACTACCTCATCCTTGAGCGCCCAAGACATTACGGTATTTGAGCGCGATGGCAAACCTTGGGTGAGCTTTAACATGGCTCACGAAGGCGTGGATGAAAAGCTGCAAGTCGAAACGCCCTTAGTGCGTTATGTGCGCATTCGCCAAGCGTCCGCCGAAGACATTGAGCGTCGTCCCGTGGTCGAACTAACCATGCGCTTGGGCCGTTTCGCCCAAAAAACCGAGTTCACCCTCACCGATCGTAGCCAGATGACGTATTCGGTGCTATTGGGTCGTGAATTCTTAAAAGACATAGCCGTGGTCGATATTGCCCGTCAAAACGTCCAAGGCAAACCATTGCGCCCAGCTCCTGCTCCCGCTAAAAGCGAGTAACCAACATGTATTCTCGTAAACCCTTTTATATTATCGTGGCCGCGCTATTTTTGATCGGCTTCGCCTTAATGTTACAGCGCCACTTTGTCTATGAAGTGCCTTGGCTGCCCGGTGAAAAACGCCAAATCTGGTCGATTGAAGCCAAAGTAGAATTTGAAGCCAAGGGCAAACCGGTAAAGGCCTCATTGGCTATTCCCGGCAGTCAGCCCGGTTTTACCCTAATGAACGAGTCGGCTGCCTCCCCCGGCTACGGCTTAGCCTTTGTCGAAGCCAAGGGTGGCAGCCGTGCCGAGTGGAGCATACGGAATGCCTCCGGCCCCCAAGAGCTGTACTACAAAGTCGACATGATGCACGACCCGTTCGCCAAGGCGCCGCTGTCCACCGAAGTACCGCCCATTAAGACGATCGAAGTGCCCGAGCCCTACGCTACCGCCATGGATCAAGTGCTGATCCAGGCCCAAGAGCGTTCGGCCGACGGCATCACCTTGGCTCGCGAGCTACTGAAAGAACTGAAAAACAATAGCCAAAATGCCGAATTATTGGCCCAATATCAGGCGCCTGCGCCGTTATTGATTGAAATGCTGAACAGAGCCGCCGTGCCTGCCCGCTTACTGCAAGGCTTACAGTTAGAAGATGGTCGCCGCCGCCAACCGCTGATTAACCTAGTACAGGTCTATGAAGGCAAAGAGTACGAAATTTTCAATCCCGACACCGGCGTGCAAGGTAATCAAGATCAGCTATTGATGTGGGAATACCATTCATCTCCCGTGCTGGACTTAGTCGGCGGCAGTAATTCCCGCGTCACCTTTACTATGCTCGAACAAGATCAACCGGTGAACGTGGCATTGGCGAAAAAGTTTGATCAGCCGCACTGGATCAACGTGTCGCTGTATAACTTGCCGCTCGAAGAACAAGCACTGTTTAAAGGCATCTTGCTGATACCGATTGGCGTGCTGGTCGTGGTGTTTTTACGCATCATCATCGGCATTAAAACCTCCGGCACCTTTATGCCGGTGTTAATTGCCATGGCCTTTATTCAAACCAGTTTGATCACAGGCCTAGTGGGCTTCTTAATTATCGTGGGCACGGGCTTAGTACTGCGTTCTTATTTATCGCACCTAAACCTACTGTTAGTGGCACGAATATCGGCAGTGATCATCATGGTCATCGGCATTATTGGCTTCTTCAGCATTATTGCCTATCAACTCGGCTTGACCGAGGGCATGAAGATCACCTTCTTCCCGATGATTATTTTGGCTTGGACCATAGAGCGCATGTCGATTTTATGGGAAGAAGAAGGCCCTAAAGAAGTCATTAAGCAAGGCGGTGGCTCCTTGATGGTGGCAGTGGTGGCGTTTTTAGCCATGAACAGCGAAGTGGTACGCCACATCACCTTCAACTTCTTAGGCCTGCAGCTGATCATCATGGCGGTGGTACTGCTGCTGGGTAACTACACCGGCTATCGTCTCACCGAGCTTAAGCGCTTTAAGCCTTTAGTAGACGAATACAATACCGACAGTAAAATTGAAGATAAAAAGCATGATTAAACGCTGGCTAGCCCAATACGCCTCCCCGTTTGCGCTGGGTGACATGGGCATCATGGGCATGAACCAGCGCAATATTTCCTATATCAGTCGCTATAACCCGCGTCATTTATATCCGCTGGTGGATAACAAGCTGGAAACCAAGCGCATCGCACTGGATGCGGGTGTGACAGTACCGGACTTGATCGGCGTGATTGAGTTTCAGCATCAGGTGACCAGCCTGCTGCAGCTGGTTAAAGACTGGCCTGGCTTTTGTATCAAGCCCGCCAAAGGCTCAGGCGGTAAAGGCATAGTCGTGATCGTCAGTCATGACGGTCACCACTTCATTAAGCCCAGTGGCAAGCCGGAAACCATAGAGGATATGGAGCGTCATGTGTCTAACATCTTGGCGGGCCTGTTCTCCTTGGGCGGTAAGCCAGATGTGGCGTTAATCGAAGCGCTGATCAACTTTGATGATGTGTTCGATGGCTTCTCTTATGAAGGCGTACCCGACACCCGCGTCATAGTGTTTAAAGGCTTTCCGGTGATGGCCATGATGCGCTTATCCACCCAAATCTCAGACGGCAAAGCCAACTTGCACCAAGGTGCGGTGGGCGTAGGGTTGGATATCAACAGCGGCAAGGCCATTCGCGCCGTGCAGCACAACCTGCCCATTCGTTACCACCCAGATACCGGTCGCGACTTACTGGAGCTTAATGTGCCGAACTGGGAGCAAATCTTAAGCTTGTCTGCCTCTTGCTATGAGATGTCAGGCTTAGGCTACATCGGCACCGACATGGTACTGGACAAGTACAAAGGCCCTATGTTGCTGGAGCTAAATGCTCGCCCAGGTTTGGCGATTCAAACCGCGAACGGGAGCGGCTTAGTGCCACGCCTGCGTAAGGTCGAACAACTTGGCCGCAAGGCTACTTTTAGTGCGGAAGACAGGGTCAGTTTCTCTCGCCGCGAATTCGCCGCAGAAGTGCAGCTGTCCATGAAAACCCAGCCGCCGATGCCAGAATAAAGCA
>JAHLFI010000093.1 GCA_018883865.1 Candidatus Oceanisphaera merdipullorum | reverse complement strand
TCGCCCAGATTACCAGACACACCCACGGGCGCACTGCGCCAGCTCACTTGCTCTTTATCTTCAACTTTTTCTTTTATTAAGACACTTAAGCTGTAAGTGCCTGCATCAAGTTTTTGATTATTGAGCTCAAGCGTAAAGGGAATGGGTAATTCTTGCCCCTCTAATTCAATACGTTGCTCGGCAATAATTTTGCCATCTGCCACGCTTGTATCACGAATAGTGACTTCGGCTATGCTATTGGGTGCCAACGCAATACGTGATAAATAGGACAAACTGCCCGTTAACTGATGCTGCTCACTGGGCTCATTATTATTAACACAGCCGCTCAGCGTCGCCATGGCGACCACCGAACTTAACGCCAAAGATGTGGATGCTTTCATTAAAATACCTCAACCGGATAATAATTTTCGTCCTTGAGCAATAAACGCATCACTGCTACGTTAATGTGCTTTCAATGTACCCTTTTTTACCTTTAAGCTCCTTAAGCAACCGCAAATCCTTGTAAATAAGACCACAAAGTATTTATATCGCGACATTATCTGCCACCAATAGCACTTAGCCATAAAAAGAGCCCTTTGGAGTCTTTAAGCAATAGATAAAAGAGTTACAAGACAGAGAGCAGCCACTTAAGCAGGCCGCCAATCAGGGTAAGGATCAGCACGCCGCCTAAATAGAGCACGGCAAACCACAGCCAGCTTTTCTGCTTGTTCATAAATAAAAACTCATAAACGAAAGTTCATCAATTGAGCGCCCTACATTAATAGCCATCTTCAAAGTCTTCAACCTTGCCAGAGAAAATACGATAGCCCCACAAGGTATAAGCACAAATTAACGGCAAGAAAATGAAGATACCCGGCAGTAAAAACATCAAGCTAGAATTAGGCGCGCTGGCCTGCCATAGCGTTAGCTGGTGTGGGATCAAGTAAGGGAACAAGCCCACCACTAAGCCGGCGAAGCCCAAAATAAATAAGCCCACCGCCAGCCAAAACGGGCGTGTCTCATGGGGTTTACCGTCCAAGTCTCGATACAATAACCAACCAAACAAGGCGCTCAACAGCGGCAGCGGCAACAGATAGAAGAAGTTCATACCGCCTAACCAGCGCTCGCGTACTTGCACGTTGTCGAGCAAGGTCCAGAGGCTGACAATGGCGAAAATTACCATCACAGTCACCACTAACTTACGGCCTAAGTGGGCGGCGCGCGCCATAATGTCGCCTCGGCTTTTCATCACCAAATAACAACAGGCCAACAGTGCATAGGCGGCCATCAAGGCCAAACCGGTAAACACACTAAAGGGAGTCAGCCAGTCTAGCGCCCCCTGCTCACCGGCCTCTACGCCTTGTACTATGGCGCCCAAAATGGTGCCTTGGCAGAAAGCAGCCAGCCCTGAGCCTAAAAAGAAGGCACTGTCCCACAGCGGCTTAGAGCGCTCAGACTTAAAGCGATATTCAAAAGCCACACCGCGAAAGATAAGCCCGATGAGCATCAAAAACATGGGGGTATACATGGTTGATAAAATACCCGCGTAGGCGGTAGGAAACGCCGCAAACAGCACTACACCGCCAAATACTAGCCAAGTTTCATTACCGTCCCACACATGGGAAATAGAGCGCATCATATGGTCGCGCTCGCCTTCACTTTTAAACCAAGGGTATAAGATACCCAAACCTAAATCGAAGCCGTCCAGCACCACGTACATGAGCACTGCAAAGCCCAATAATAAATAGTAAAACAGCGCCAGCTCCATATTAATCCTCCACCACTTCATGTTGCAGTTTCTTCACCCACTCCAGCGCAAAACTAGGGGCATTGACGTCGACCATCTGTTGCTCTAGTCGCGCTAAATTCGATGGGCCCTTGCGTACCAACTTAGCCATGAAATACAAATAGACCAGCAACAAGGTGCTGTAGGTGACCACAAATAAAGTGAGCGAAAATAACACCCGCTCAGCAGGCAAAGGCGTCACCACTTCCATGGTGCGCACCAGACCATAGACCAACCAAGGCTGACGCCCCACTTCGGTTACGTACCAACCGGCCAAGGTACAAATTACGCCGGCAGGGATCATCATATTCATCATCAATAAGAAGGCTTTATTTTCAAATTGAGGATGTTTGCGCCTTAACCACAAACCCCACACGGCGGCGACTATCATCAAGAGACCTAAGCCGACCATGACGCGAAACGAGAAGAAAATTAACGGTACATAGGGCCTGTCTGCTGCCGCCACGGATTTCAAACCTTGCACTTCACCGTCTAACGAGTGCGTTAAAATAAGCGAGGCCACCTTAGGTATTTTTACCTCAAAGTGATTAGTTTCGTTTTTCATATCAGGAATAGCGAATAACAGTAAGGGCGCGCCTGCTTCTTGCTCAGGCCAAATACCTTCCATGGCCGCCACCTTAATCGGCTGATGCTCTTTGGTATTCAAGCCATGAAAATCCCCGACCACCAACTGCAGAGGCGCCAAGATCAACGCCGCCCACAGCGCCATTGATAAGCCTTTACGTGCAAACGCCACATCACGACCTTTGCGTAAGTACCAAGCACTGACCCCACCAATCAAGAAAGTGCCCGTCAACATAGCTGCCAACAGCATGTGCGTTAAACGAAACGGCATAGAGGGGTTAAAAATTACCTCCATCCAGCTTTCAACCTCATAACGCCCTTCCACTATTTTGTGCCCAGCCGGCGTTTGCATCCAAGAATTGGCGGCAATAATCCAAAATGACGAAATCCAAGTGCCCACAGCCACGACGCAAGTGGCAAAGTAATGCAGCTTTTCACCCACGCGCTGCCAGCCAAAAAGCATGATGCCAAGAAAGCCCGCTTCTAAGAAAAACGCCGTCAGTACTTCATAAGCCAGCAGCGGGCCTAATACTGGGCCTACCAGTTCAGAAAACTTAGAAAAGTTAGTCCCGAATTGATACGACAGCACTATGCCGCTGACCACCCCCATACCAAAGGTGATGGCGAAGGGTTTGATCCAAAACTTAGCCAGTTGAAAGTAAACGGGATTGCGTGTTTTTAGCCACAGGCCCTCCCAAATTGCGATAGCCGTGGCTAAGCCTATGGTGATGGCGGGAAAAATAATGTGAAAGCTGATGGTAAAGGCGAACTGGATCCGCGACAGCATGGCAGCATCTAAGTCCATCATGTCTCCTTGGTGGGCAATAAAGCAGTGAGCGGCCGCTTGTCTAATTTATAACTAGCGGGAAGACTAGCTAATCATAGAACCATAAAGATGGCAGAAAATTACAACGTAAATGTGATTAACATCATAACTGCACCTAGGGTCTACATATGTTAATCATCGTACAAATTCCAATGGCGACGGCGCAGGCTCTAAGAATTTTCAGCGTCCTTGATACTCAGGTATGGCCGTTATCAGCCTCTAGCGCAAGTTAAACGCAAACACGATTAACAAGGCGAGCGGTGTCACGTAGCGCACTATGGGAAACCACAACCTATGCCAAGCACCCAGCTCGGTTTGTGAGTGCTCAGGCTTCATCTTCCAACCCACAAACAGCGCAATCAGCAAGGCACCCAGTGGCATCATAATATTGGCGGTTAAATAGTCATATAAGTCGAACAGGGTTTTGCCTTCAAAGCGGGCCCAGCTATCTAGCGGCGTAAAATCTGACCAGAGGTTAAGCGACAGCACTGTCGTAATACCCAGTAACCAAGCAGCGAGGCCTCCCCCGATTGCCGCCTTGACGCGGCTCACGCCCTTCTCGTTTAAATAGCTGACTAACGACTCCAACATAGAGATGGAAGAGGTCCAAGCGGCAAATAACAACAACACGAAGAACAGCGAAGCAAAAAATCCACCGCCCGGCATCTGACCAAAGGCCACCGGCAAGGTTACAAAGATTAAGCCCGGGCCTTCGCTGGCCGCTAAACCATGCGCAAACACCACCGGAAAAATAGCCAAACCGGCTAACAGCGCCACACCAGTGTCCATCACAGCCACCACTATTGCGGTGCGCGCAATCGACACCTTTTGCGGTAAATAAGCGCCGTACGCCATCATGGCGCCACTGGCCAAGCTCAGAGTAAAGAAGGCATGGCCTAAGGCGATCAATACCCCCTCCGCCGTGAGAGCTGAAAAATCTGGCTTAAATAAAAAACGCAGCGCCTCACCAAAATGGCCGGTAGTGCTGGCATAGCCAACCAAAACAATGAGCAATATAAACAAGGCTGGCATGAGTTTGGTGACAGCACGCTCTACCCCATGGCGCACGCCGCCCGCTGATACCCACACGGTTAAGCCCATAAAAATGCTGTGCCACAATAATAGCTGGCCGGGAGAGGCCAATAGCTGACCAAACAAGTCGCCCGAACGTTCGGCATCAATATCATTAAAACCGCCAGTCACCGCCGAAATAATGTAAGGCATGGTCCAGCCGGCAATCACGCTGTAAAACGACAAGATAATAAAGGCCGTCAAGGTGGCCATTAGACCGACCCCTATCCAGTTCTTGCTGCCCTTTTCAGCCGCTGCCACCACTTCCATGGTACCAATCGGGCTTTTACGACCACGTCGGCCGAGCATGACTTCTGACATCATCAGCGGCAAACCGATAATGGCGATACAGGCTAAATAGACTAATACGAAGGCACCGCCGCCATTTTCGCCGGTAATATAAGGGAATTTCCAAATATTACCCAAGCCCACGGCCGAGCCCACCGCCGCCATAATAAAGGCAAAACGGCTGGACCATAACACGGGCTTAGATGCTGAGCTTGAAGCTGTTGGCTGACTGTCGGACACTGGGTGGCCACTCCTGTTGCGGGGCTAGACGAATTAAGTTGGCCGAGGCTCACAGCCTAGCCTCAAAAAGTTTGCAGTTCAACAGCATACGAAAGGTAAAGCGTTCGCGTAATGTTGAGTGTTAACTGCTTAATGTTGAGTTTAAGCCTCCATTAAGCAGTTAACATGGCGTACACGCCCTACTCCCACTTGCTCACGCCCGGATAACCGCCACCGGTTAACTCTTTAACAAATGCCGAGGGGATCTGCAGATCGGCTAATAAGAACACTTGTTGACGAGCGCGGGTCAACCCCACATAGAATAAGCGTCGTTCTTCTGCATAAGGGAAGCTTTCTGCTTGAGGGAGTAATAAGTCCAACAAAGCAGTGGCATTTTGCTCCGGCGGAAAGCCGTATTTACCTCGACTTAACCCTAGCAAGATCACATGGTCTGCTTCTTTACCTTTAGCGCCATGCAAGGTTTGTGCGGCTATGTTCAGAGTAGGAAAACGTTTGCGCCAAGCGGTTAGCTGCGATTCATCGGGCAGACTAAAGCGAAAGCGCGACAATATATACAGCGAGGCTTGGGGTTGTTCGGCCGCCACTTGGCTTAATAGGCGACTAATCGCGTCCATTTGGCTATTACTGTCGGTGGGTAACACATGCACACTCGGCGTCTGACTGCGCACATGAGTATTGAGCTTTTTCGGTAATTGCTCGGGATTTTGCTGCACGAAGCGACTGGCTACTTGCTCAATCTGATTATTAAAACGAAATGTTTTATCCAGTTTGGTAATACGACTGGCGCCAAAGGTGTCGGCAAAGTGGGTGGTTAAGCTGACATCACTGCCGCTAAAACGATAAATCGCCTGCCAATCATCACCCACACAAAATAACGACAACTCAGG
>JAHLFI010000092.1 GCA_018883865.1 Candidatus Oceanisphaera merdipullorum | reverse complement strand
AATGGCAGTAGCAGCAGTAGTACTAGAATCGGCTCCGGAGATTCTACGCGCATCAGCACAGAGTCTACCAATGACTTCTGGGTCGATTTAGAGTCGGCACTGAGCCGCCTAATTGGCAGTAAAGACGACAGAGTGGTGGTGACCAACCCACAAGCGGGTTTAGTGAGCGTGCGTGCTACACCCGATGAACTGGCGATAGTAGAAGATTTTTTAAGCCAAGCTGAGCGTCAACTTAAACGTCAGGTTATTTTAGAGGCGCGCATTGTTGAGGTTGAGTTGAATGATGGCTATGAGCAAGGCATTGACTGGCAGCGCTTAAGCCGTGGCTCATACCCGAGCCCAGGCACACCGAGTAATGCGGCAGCAAGTCAAGATTATCTGAATCCCATTTCGTCATTAACTAACCTTGGCGGCTCTTTTTTAGCGTTTACGGATAATCTTTATACCTTTACTGACGGGGATTTTAGTGCGGTGCTAAGGCTGTTAAGCACTCAAGGTGAAGTTAATACCCTGTCTAACCCCAGAGTGACCACCAGTAATAACCAAAAAGCCGTGATCAAGGTCGGCACCGATGAATACTTCGTGACCAACTTTACCTTGGAAACCACCACCAGTAACAATGGTCCACCAATACAGTCGCCAGATCTTGAGCTATCGCCGTTTTTCTCGGGTATCTCATTGGATGTGACGCCGCAAATCTCCGACGACAATAAAGTCTTGCTGCACATTCATCCTACTGTCAGTGAAGTGACAGACAATAATAAGGTGCTTAATTTAGGTACGGGTCAACCGATAATTCTGCCTTTAGCACGTAGCACGGTGCGAGAGTCTGACACCATAGTGGAAGCCCGTTCTGGTGAGATGATTATTATCGGTGGCCTGATGCAAGAGAAACAAATAAAGGTCGAAAGCGGGGTGCCGCTATTAAGCCAAATCCCGATTTTGGGCAATTTATTTAAAACTCGCAGCTTAGCGAATAAGAAAAGTGAGTTAGTGATCATGCTGCGCCCTGTGGTGGTCACAGAAAACACTTGGCAAGATGAGCTACAACGTTCACGGGATTTACTGGATAAATGGTATCCAGAACAACAGCCCACCCGCCGTGTAGACAGGGGAACCTTTTAATGGCGTTACGCGCTAAGCAAGCCAAACACTTTGTTGCCAAATATTTGTCTGCCATCTTAGTGACAGGAACCAGTCTGTTATTGCTTCCTCTGGCTCACGGTCAAATTGAGGTTAACGCGGAAGAAAATGTGCCTTTAACGGACTTAATGGTGAATTTGCCAGAAGCCGAGATGGACGCTTTTGCCGCCGACTATTTACAGCAAAGCCTGCAACAAACGGCCTCTCAGTCGTTGGCATTGCCGCCTTTACCTCAAGAGCAGCCACCAGCTAGCCCTGTGGCCGTGAGCAAAGCCAGCCACTCCGGGCCCAGTAAGTTAGATTTTTCTGAAGTGGTGTTGAGTCGGGCCGACTGGCTAACTGAAAAAAACCGCCAAGCCGATGCGGCACTCGCCAATAACAATTGGCCCTTGGCCGAGTTACAGCTAGCACAAGCTTTAGGCGAGTATCCCGACGCCCATGATACGCGCCTGCGCTTAGCGTCCATGTTGTATGGCCGAGGGGCGTTGGGCCAAACCAATGACGTGCTACAACAAGGCATAGATCTTGCCCCTACTTATGTCGCTTTTCGCCTCACGCTCAGCCGTATTTTGGCTGAACAAGAACGTTTTGTGGCCGCCTTATATCAGCTTAATCAAGTTAACCCAAACGTTGTTGAGCATTTGGATTACTACAGCTTAAAAGCCGACATGGCTCGGCGCAGTGGCCAATGTCAGCAAGCGATAGACACCTATCAACAGTTGCTGGCGCACAGCCGAGTAGGCGCTTGGTGGTTAGGCTTAGGCCTGTGCCAACGCGAGTTAGGCGAAGACTTTAGCTCCGCCTTTTATCAGGCGCAGGCCAGTGCCGACCTAGGCGCTGCCTCGCAACGTTTTGTGGAACAGCAACTCAACCTTTTGGGGCAAAATGGCCAAACACAAACTTACTAAACGCCTTGGCGAATTACTGATTGACCACAATGTCATCAGCCAAGAGCAATTAGAGTCAGTGCTACAAAAGCAGCAGCGCGAAGGCGGGCGCATAGGTGCCCTCATGGTGCAAATGGGCATATTATCCGAGCTAGAATTATTAGGGTTTGTGGCCGAACAGCTGGATTTGCCCCTGCTCGATCTCAATAAAGTAGACATAGACCCGCAAGCGGTAAAGCTATTGTCTGAGGTGTATTCTCGCCGCCACCGCGCGCTGGTTATCGCTGCTGACGAGTTTAAAGCCACCGTGGTATTGTCTGATCCCGCTGATCTCGATACCCAAGATGCCATTGCCAATCTTTTGCTCCCTCGCGAAGTTAAATTGGCAGTAGCGCCGCAAAGTCAATTATTTGGCTTATACGATCAGCTTTACCGCCGTACCGACGACATCGCCAACCTTGCCGAACAGTTACAAGTCGAAAACGCCCCTAGTCGCCCGGCCTTAGAAGCGGCAGGGCTGGATGATAGCGACGCCACAGTGGCCAAGCTGCTGTATTCGATGTTTGAAGATGCACTGCAAGTGGGCGCGTCCGATATTCATATAGAGCCCGATCACAACCTGATCCGCTTTCGGATGCGAGTAGACGGCCACTTACAAGAAACCGTACTCAAAGAAGTGAACATTGCACCCGCATTGGTTTCACGGCTTAAAATTATGGCGGGGCTGGATATTGCCGAGCGCCGCTTGCCGCAAGATGGCCGCTTTGCGCTCAAGATAAAAGGCAGCCCAGTTGACGTGCGTATGGCCACCATGCCGGTGCAGTTTGGCGAAGCTGTGGTACTGCGACTACTGGATCAATCCCAAGGTATTCGCAGTCTCGATAAAGCCGGTATGCCACCAGAATTACTGACTGCCTTTCGCCGAAAGCTGGCAAGCCCTAATGGCATTATTTTGGTGACCGGGCCTACCGGTAGCGGTAAAACCACCACTTTGTACGGCGCCTTAACCGAGCTTAATACGCCGGAGCGCAAAATCATCACCGCCGAAGATCCGGTGGAATATCAATTGTCCCGGGTCAACCAAGTACAGGTGAATATCAAGGCGGGCTTAACCTTTGCCGCTATTTTGCGCACCAGTTTGCGCCAAGATCCCGACGTATTATTGATAGGCGAGATGCGCGACCAAGAAACCGCGGAAATTGCCATGCGCGGCGCGCTTACCGGTCACTTGGTGTTGTCAACCTTGCACACCAACGATGCCCCAAGCTCTGCCATACGACTGATGAACATGGGGGTGCCGGGCTATTTGGTAGCCAGCACTTTAAAAGGCGTGTTGGCCCAGCGCTTAGTGCGCCGACTGTGCGAATACTGCAAAGTTGAGTATGAACCCGAACTCAGCGAGCAACAATTTTTGCGCTATTTAGCGCCAGATTTGAATCCGGATACCCGTTTTTACCATGGCGCGGGCTGCGCCAGCTGTAACCAAACTGGCGCTAAAGGCCGACTCGGCGTATATGAGTGGTTAGAAATAAATCAGCCAATGGCCGATTGCCTGCGCGACCAAAATATCGATGGCTTTAACCTGCTAGTGGCGGCAGACAGCCGCTACGTTAAGCTTTCGCATTCAGCACTTGGGCTTGCCATAAACGGTGACATCGCCCTTAGCGAAGTGCTGCGTCTCAGTGAGTGGGTAGATTAATGGCGTTTTTTCAATATCGCGCCCGCAATGCCCGTGGCCAACTTAACCAAGGCCGCTTAGAAGCCGCCTCCGCCCAAGCGGCCGCCGACAGCTTAATCAGTGCTGGCTTAATGCCAGTGGAAATTAAAGAAACCAAAGCCGGTGCCAAGGCCAGCATTAACTGGCAGCAATTTTTGCATGGTAAGGTAAAGCTCGAGGCCTTATTGATCTTATGCCGGCAATTTTCTTCGCTCACCCGTGCCGGTATTCCGATTTTGCGCATAGTAGAAGGCCTGCGCGACACCACAGATAATAAGCTGCTGATCAAGGCGCTGAACGATGTGGCTGACGCTCTTAACCAAGGCCAAACGCTGGCCAATGCGCTGGCCGCGCACCCGCATATTTTTAACAGCTTATTTATCTCTTTGGTCGACGTAGGCGAGAGCACCGGCCAGCTTGAGCAGGCGTTTGCCCAGTTATCGCATTATTTTCAGCTGGAATTAGACACCCGCCGCCGGGTAAAAGCCGCCACTCGTTATCCCATGTTTGTGTCTATCGCCATGATTGGTGCAATGGTAGTGTTAAACATTTATGTGATCCCAGCCTTTAGTGGTATTTTTGCCGGCCTTGGCGCCGACTTACCTTGGACCACCAAGCTGCTCATTAGCTCATCTGAGTTTTTTACCACTTATATAGTGCACATGCTGGTAGGGTTTATCGTTGGTGGTTTTGCTATTTGGCGTTATGTGAACACCAAAAACGGCCAACTACGCTGGCATAGCTTATTGCTGCGCATTCCCATTATCGGGCCCTTAGTTAACCGGATCTTACTTGCGCGTTTTTGCCGCAGTTTTTCCATGATGCTGGGTGCCGGCGTACCCATAGTGCGCGTGCTCACGCTGGCAGGCACAGCCACCGGCAATGCCTATTTAACTCAGGCCATGCTCGGCATGGGCGATCAATTGTCTTCTGGCAGCAGTTTGTCGCGAGTGGCAGCCGATAGCGGCGTATTCACGCCACTTATCTTGCAAATGTTTAAAGTGGGTGAAGAAACCGGCCGCGTCGATCAAATGGTGATGGAAGCTGGTAAGTTTTATGAAGAAGAAGTGGATTACGACATTGCTAACCTCACCTCTAAAATCGAGCCGATTTTGATTGTGGTTATTTCTTGCATGGTGTTGTTACTGGCACTGGGAATTTTTACGCCCATGTGGGATATGTTGGATTTAATACAAGGCTAATACCACACGCTGCTTTTAATGAATTGATGTTTGGTGATGATTATATTGAATGATCTGGCACAGGTTTTGCTGGTCTGGCATGTGATAATTTAATATTTTATGTGTGTCGTGAATATTTTTTGTACACCAAAGATGTTGAATAGCCTCACTTGGCTCAGTATGATATGCGTAATAGCTTAAAATTAAGAGTTAGTAAAGATAAGAGACAGAAAAAGTAAAACGAGTAAAAGTAAGTAGCAGTAAAGAGCAAAAGATAAGCGTTGCCCTGCAGGTTTTAAACGTAACCGCTGTAAGTAGCGTTAAATTGTATTAACAAAATTATCAACAATAAGCAGTAACAAGGAATAAAACATGAAAAAAACAGCGGGTTTTACCCTCATTGAATTAGTTATAGTAATCGTAATTTTAGGTATTTTAGGTGCGGTAGCTGCACCTAAGTTCTTAAACCTACAAGGCGATGCTTATAGTGCGAATGTGAATACGTTAAAAGGAGCTATAAATTCGAGTGTAACTCTTGGTAATGCGAAGGCGATATTAGCAGGTCAAGATACCGGTTCAGGTCAAGATGTAAGTATTGATGGTATTACTGATGATGTTAAGTTTGAGCATGGCTATCCTGCTGCAACCGAAGCAGGAATTTTAGCATTACTTGATACCGAGTATGCTGTTGTTACAGACGCTGCGAATACTGATAAGCCATATAACGTAATAATTACTACTGGCGCTGGTGCTAAGTTGGAAATGTTTCCATCAGCTAGGTTTTCAGCTAAAGATACCTGTGGCGTAACATATACTCAAGCTACTGCTGATGACAAAGCTACTGTTGTAGCTGTTAGTGAATGTAAATAATCTCTAATATAAAGCGGCTACGGCCGCTTTATCTTTCAGGCGTTTTGGTTTAGTTTAATAATTAGCCTAAACCAAAACGTCGGATAAAATTTAACGGTATTAACCATCAATTCGCACTTTCATCGATATTCACTTCAAGATTAAGTGTTTACTAGAAGGATGCTCACATGATTAATAATGAGATGCTTTCTTGAATAACTCCACTTTTAATCACCAAGAAAGGGGCTTTACCTTAATCGAGATCGTTTTAGTGTTGGTGCTTATCGGCATTTTAGGTGCCGTTGCGGTGCCTCGCCTGATGGTGGGCAGCCAATTTGAAGAACGGCTGCAAGCCGATAAGCTGGTGGGCTTATTACGCCAAGCGCAGCTTAGAGCCATGAACGACCCTGTATCAGTAACAGAAAACGATAATCTTTCTCGATGTGCGAAAGTCTTTATTAGTAAAGAAGGCTTCTCAATTGCTCAAGGCTGTAAAAGTGGCTTGTTAGATCCCGAAATGATTAAACAACAAGCCAATCAAGGTATTTTCGTCGGCGCTAGTGGTGTCAGTATTACTGCTAACAGCGAGCTGCCTCTTACTGTGCAATTTGGTAAACCAGCAGTGGATGCTAAATTTTTAAGTGAAGATAGTTTATTGGGTCGGCCTTTTATTAATGGCGTACGTAAAGGCTTAGTCATCAGTATCGCTGGTAAAGCGGTGCACATAGAACCAGAGGGCTATATTCATGGCCCTTAATCTTTCGTTTATAACTTCTCCTAGATCTAATAAGTCAGCAGCAAAGTACAAGCAAGCGGGCGTAAGCTTATTGGAGTTTGTGATCGGCTTAGTGCTGCTGTCTATCGTATTGTTAGGCGTCACGCTATTTTATGCCGGACAAAAACAACAGCTAGATCCGGTATTTCAATTTAGAGCAGTCTCCTTGGCCGAAGCCTTGGCCGAGCAAGTGTTATCTGTAAAATACGATGCCGCCAATAATCCGTTCGAGCAAAAGCGTTGTGTCAAAGACGAATGCATGTATAAACGCGACCAGGCTAATAGCAAGCTTGCTGATTTTGAGCAAGTAGATGATTTTCAATTGTGGTGTAATAGCGGTGCAGTGGGCGAAGCTCCTATTAATGGTTCTGTATTAGCCGAACAACTTGGTTTACCTAGACGTGAATTATATCAACGTTTTACAGTAGAGACTTGCGTAAACTTAGATAATAAAAAATCGGATCCCCCTTTCAAAACGGTGAGCATAAACATCAGTATCGACTCGGGCTCCGCCATTACCTTCTTATTGCAGCGATATAATATCCGATGACCAACTCTGCTATAAAAAGCCGCGGCTTTACCTTAATTGAGCTGGTGATAGTAATGGTCTTAATAGGCATTAGCTCGGTTATCAGCATGCGCTTTATCAGTGATATGGCCCACAGCCAAGTGTCTACCGCCGAACGCAGCCAAGCATTAGCCGGCGCGCGGTTTGCCATGGAGCGCATCAAGCGCGAATTAAGCCAAGCTTATAGCCCCAGCGTGTATGTGAGTGGCAGCAATAATAGTTGCGTATCTTTTGTGCCAGTACTGGCGTCAGGTCGTTATAGAGACCGTGTAACAGACAAGAGCGCGAGCTTTATTATTCCGCTGGTACAGCAGGGTAACAGCATTGAAGGCGTCACTTTGGCGGTTCGCGCCGACAGTGGTGAGACGGTGTGGCAGGATTACCCGCAGACATTGCCGACGAATGCCGTCGAGTTTAAAGATCAGGTAGCTCCGGCGCCCGCTAGCCTTTCTTTTGCCAATGCATTTAAGAACCCGCTGCCCAGCTTTGATCGTGAAGGCTTAGGTAATCGCTATGTGTTACTGCAGCGGTATCAGGTGCGTTTTTGTTTGAATAATGATGGCGAACTTTGGCGCGAGAAGAAAGAAGACGCTGACTGGTCTGACAAAGCTCTGATGTTGACCAATGTCATACCCAATAAACTTTTTACAGACTATGATGAGTCTCTTCAGTTACTGGTCCTGTCGCTGTCGCTACAAACCAAAGACGGTGAGCTGGTGCTGCCTAGTCAGATCCAGGTGATTTATGAACCTTGATACTCATAACAGCGTTAGTCCCAAGCAAGGTGGCAGCATGCTGATCAGCGTGCTGTTTATCATGGTGGTACTAGCCGCACTGATGGCTGCCATCGCAACCTTGACCAGCCAAAGCAGCCAGCAACTGGTATATGAAGTGCAAGCGCTGAAAGCTCGCCTAGATGCAGAATCTACACTGGAAAAACAAATATTTGTTTTATTGGATGATATTAATGAACCAGCTGTCACGCAGTCGAGTATAAATGGTTGTGAGGCCGTCACTAGCACTCTAAGTCCAGCGGCTACTCCCAGAAAACAAGTCAATATTATCACTACTGGCAAGTGCAACACCGGCCAATTGACGGTAATAAGAAACATTGAAGTTGAGGTGATTAATATATGAATGTTAAATGCTTAACAGCACTCCTGCTATTGGCCCCTGTTTTTTCGCTGGCTCAGACTCAAACAGCAAGCACCAGCGTGTCTGATCTTTTTCCTTTTGCTGCGCAAAGTCACAGTAATCAAGGAGAAATTGATATGCAAGGTGGCACCATCACAGGAACCAATGGAAGTAAACTTGATTTTAAAAAGAAAGACAATTTAAAAGGAAAGTGTGATGGTCGTGACTGTTACATAAGCAATACTATTGCGCCTTCTTTTAACTTGCAGTGGCCGGAAAACTGGATTTTTAATGATTCGTGGCAATCTGATTTGTTACCCTTGCCTGCTTTTGTTGAATACAGTGCAGGAGGAGAGGATCTGGTTTGTGATTGGAATAAAAACCAAGGTATTACGACTCAAAGTGATGTGTATAAAAACATTGTCGTTGTAAATAACTGTAAGATATCGTCAACCAATATAAATACTGTCATAAAAGAAAAAATATCTATCAGCGGCAGCGGTATTTTATACTTGGCGCCAGGTAATTACTGGATGGACTCCTTGGAGTTAAGTGGTAGTGGCAGTATTAAACCTTTGCGTGACGGTGACATTAATTTACACATTAAAAACAAGTTAAGTCTTGAGTCTAGCCAGGTTTTGGGTAGTGCTAAAAGCCCAGTCAACATTACTTACCATGGCAATGATGATGTTGACTTTAAAGCTAACTTAACCGGTAGTTTAAATACCAAAACTAATTTAAAAATGAGCGGCAGCAGTCGTCTGGATAAATTAATACAGGCTAAATCGCTGGAGCTGCAAGGCAGTGCCAAATTAACCATGCTACCAGGAACTTACTGGCTGGAAAAATTTGACATTTCTGGTAGTGCTGAAATACTGCAGCCTCAAGCGGGAGACATTAATCTACACGTTAAAGACAACGTCAGTATAAAAATAAGTAAGTTAGGAGCTGGCGATCGAAGAGTGAACATCAGTAACTATAATGGAAACGTTGATCTGGGTAACAGCTTGACTTTATATGGCGATTTAAATACAGGTGATGAACTTGACTTGCAGGGCAGCAGTAAACTGTATGGTGCAGTTCGAGCCAAATCACTCGATTTACAGGGGTCTGCTGAGTTATACCTTACTCCAGGTGAGTACTGGTATGAAGAAGTCGAGCTGCAAGGCAGTACAAAAATACATCTCACTGGTGCTAATTTAACGCATCTACATATAAAAGATGAACTTGAGTTGGATGGCAGCGCTAAGATCAATGAGAGTGAGAATCCGCTGTTGATTTTTTTGTACGGCAATAAGAAAAATACAGAAGGTGATGTTGATTTAGATGGATCATCAGAAGTAAATGGATATTTATATGTGCAAGGTGAAGTGGAGCTGCAAGGCAGCGCTAAAATATACGGCTCTGTTAACGTCGTCGATCTGGAAATGCAAGGTAGCTCCGCCATTTATTATAAAGCCTTTCCTTTTTTGAAACAGTTGAACCATTATCGATTAAGCTATGACAGTACAGCAGAAAATCTGATCGCTTATGCTTGTGCTGATAGTAACTGTAATTTCTATTATCAAGATGTGGTGAAAAAACTGCACATTAAAGATGGCATTAATAATAACATTACTGACTTTAAAAGCTTTTCTAAAATATCGGCGGCAGTATCTTACACGCCAAAATATAAAAAAGATCAATGTGTGCAGTTTGCTATTCACAATTCCAGTACAGACCCTGAACCAAGTGCGACACCAGGGTTACGCTGCTGGAAAGATGGTGTGCCATTGGTTGATTGTAAGTTGTGCGATCAAGAGGAACTACCAGCGGTTGACCTGGCTGGGTTTGTCTTTGGCGATATTACCATTACAGAACAACACTTAGAGGGTATCACCCAAGGTGCGATATTAACCCTTGACAGTATCAATGGTAATGGCAGCTTAACTAGCAATCAGCAGTTGTTAACAACCGGTAGTCCAGTGAGTTTGCCGCTGGTCGTGAGTTACAACCAGGCTGAAAGTATTAGTTTAAAAATCAAGGCTATAAAAAATAATGTTGAACAGTTCGTTAAGCTTAATCTGGTATTTGTGCCTAAATCTTTAGCCTGGATTAACCCCAGTACAGCGTGTGTGAACCAGAACAATCAATTTCTTTATACCGAGCATAATTCTAAGTGTCAGGTACTGGGCAGAGCGGGTGAGAAGGTAACCCTGACATTGCAAGCATTGGGAGAAAACAAGCGAGCGATTGAAAATTATCAGATGCAGAAAGATGGGTGGATTACAGTTGCCGAGCTAAATGACGAGGCGAAATTATCTAACGACCCAGCAGCGATTGTTAGTCTGCTTAACTTTACTAATGAGCAAAAAATAGAGCATAAGGTAAAAACGATCAGCTTGATTCAGGCGAATGTAAAAGCACATTGTGCCGCTTATGCAGTTAAAAATGGAGATAATTGTGTTCTCATGACGCAAGGTGATACGGCAATACTTGGTCGCACAGTGCCTGCCTATTTACAGGTAACAGGTATAGCGGGCGATATTACTGATAATGTGGTGTATGCCGCACAGCCTGAGTCGATTAAGTTTGTTACAACTCCGAGCTTCACAGTACTAGGGTTTGATACTAACAATAATAGTTTACCTAGTTATAGCAGTGAATTCGCTGGTGGGCTTGTAGTTAATAGTAAGCTGACGCTTGAAACACCATTAGGAATTAATTTAGTCAATCCAGATATATATATAAGTAAGACTGAAACTAATACAGGTACTCCCCTAATTTCATTTAATCATGAAAATTTGATTTTTATTAAGAACAAACCGTTTTCCGAAACACCATTAACATTCCCGTTAGAGCTTACAATTGATAGGCATGAACTTAACAATGGGGCTTCGGGAAAAACAACCTTAGCAAGTGCAGAGGATAAGCTGCGTTATGGCTTCTTAAGTATAGATAAACTTGAGCTGCCGGTTAATACACCAGGTGATATGTCCGTTCATCTTAATTACTACGGTTCTAGTACCGATTCTATTCGGCAAGATATAAAAAGTAATGCTGGCATAGCAACTTTATCCTCTATTTTTTCTTTAACACCCTATTCAGGTGTGACAACTGCAAAGCCAACTGGTCTTGAATTTAATGAAAAAATAATGGAAGGCAAGCTAGTTAGATTAATAAAAGTGCCTGCACATAGCTCTGAGTGGCGGGGAATAGTAGAGATGAAAGCCGATAAGTGGTTAAAGACCTACGAAAATGGCTTAGTAAATCCATCGGCTGAGTTGAATATTATTAATGACGCCCGCAAGCGCGGTAATGATAGAGTCTTTAATCGGCGCGAAGTGATGCGTTAATTATTATTTGAAGTATAAAGGGCGCTACGGCGCCCTTTTTTATGACTGTTTTTTAATCGAGCACTGGCTAAGTTTGATACAGGTCAAAGCTTCACATGTGACCTGTGCACTATAATTGCAACAATAATGGATACAATTCGTTTACTTTTAGGGTGCATTCATCATATCGTATTTGGGATCTCCACAGGATGATAAGTAAGGATGCTTGAGCGATGAACAGTGCTACAACAATAGATAATGCTCAACAAGCTTTAACCGCACTGTCGACGAGTGGCAGTGAGGCAAATGTACCCCCCATCAGCCATGGCCTACATTTTAAACGCCAATTGCTGCAGCACTTATTAGATCACTCTGTTGAGTCTGTGATCATTACCGATATGAACGGCATCATTGAGCGAGTAAACGCCGCCTTTAGTGACATCACAGGTTATACGTCAGCAGAAGTGGTTGGCAAAACACCCAGTGTGGTGCAATCGTCTCGACACGCGCCTGAGTTTTATCGATCCATGTGGAAGCAGTTGGCTGAAACAGGCAGTTGGAACGGCCAAGTGTGGAATCGTCGTAAAACTGGCGAGGTCTATTTACAGTGGTTAAGTATAAATACCTTAACCGATGACACGGGTAAGGTTACGCACCGAGTCGCCATAGGGCATGATTTAACCGCATTAAAATCTGATCGTAATAATCGCAGCCTGTTTACCTTTAATGACCCGCTTACCCAATTAGGTAATCGGCAATTACTGACCAGTCGACTCGATCAAGCATTGGCCGAGGCTCAGCGTAATGGCATTGCTATTGGCTTAATGGTGGTGGACATTGGCCGCTTTAGGCAGATAAACGAGCAATTAGGCTTGGCTTGGGGTGATGACATCTTGCGCCAACAAGCCCGCACTTTGCAGGCTGCCGTAGATGAAGCCGACACCTTAGTACGCTTACAAGGTGATATGTTTGCCATCTTGCGTCACAGCCGCGCCCACGATACGGCTATGGCGCAGTTGGCTGATAAACTATTAGGCTTAATGGCGCAGCCGATAGTGCTGGCAGATAATAGTGTGGTGAGTTTACAGCCCAGTATTGGTATTGCTATTTACCCACGCGATGCGGTTGATAATGCGGGTTTATTACAAGCCGCCGAGCATGCGCACAGCATGGCTAAACGGGCGGGACGTAATCGTTTTCAGTTTGTTGACCAACAGCAGCATGATTTACATCATCGCGAGTTATTGATTGAACACAGTTTGCACCATGTTATTAATACCATGCAGGGTGAGGGTTTAAGCTTATTCTATCAGCCACAAGTTAGGCCGACCGATGGTAAGATAATGGCCTTAGAAGCCTTATTGCGT
Source organism: Candidatus Oceanisphaera merdipullorum (assembly GCA_018883865.1). GTDB lineage: Bacteria > Pseudomonadota > Gammaproteobacteria > Enterobacterales > Aeromonadaceae > Oceanimonas > Oceanimonas merdipullorum. Next base: position 42,957 of record JAHLFI010000092.1, on the reverse strand, counting down.
TGGCAGCATCCTAAGTTAGGGCCCTTATCGCCTGCGGAGTTTATTCCGGTGGCTGAAAATAGCGCTCAATCCGTGCGTTTAGACCGTTGGGTAATAGAGCAGGTGTGCATGCAAGTTGCCCTGTGGCGGCAGCGTTATGAACACGTGCCCGTGGTTTCTGTTAATTTAAGTGCCCAGCAATTTAGTGAATTTGATTTTGCGCAATGGTTATTAGCCTGTGTTGAGCGCGCGGGTATTACGCCGCAGTGTATTAAGCTAGAAGTCACCGAAACCGCCATGATGCAAGATAAAGTCAGATGCGTGGCTATGTTGGAGCAGTTACGGGCATTGGGTTTTAAAATATCATTAGATGATTTTGGTACGGGTTATTCTGCCTTAGCGTGTTTGCACCAATTTCCATTGGATGAGCTAAAAATTGATCGCAGCTTTATGGTGGAAGCCAGTCAAAATGATCGTGCATTCTTACTGCTTAAAACCATTGTGCAGCTAGCGCAAGAGTTGTCATTGAATTTGGTCGTAGAAGGCGTTGAAGAACAAGCTCAACTTAATTTACTAGCCAACTTTGGCCCGTTAACTGTGCAAGGATACTATTATTATCGGCCTATGCCAGTTATTGAAATCGCGAAAATATTGAACCTAGGTTAATAGCTGCCACGGATGGGTGTCAGAGTGTTTCCTTGGGTGGCAACTTGTTCGGCAGGGTTTGGTATTTGATATTTAAAACATTCAATAGAGGCGTAATTTTTATAAAAATACCCACAGAAATTAGCTTTCTGTGGGTATTTTGTTTGCTACTTTGAATAGGTGTTTTGTGCTTAGCGTACGCTTAGGCTCAGTTCTTTTGCCAATACATCGGCTTCTATTTGCCAAGCTTGACCTAAGGCGCGCACTAGTGCTGGGTAGCCATCATCGGCTAGTGGAGCGGTGACGCTAAAGCTGCGCTGCTTGATGAGTTGCCCGCTGCCATCCAATAATTGCCATTGGCCTTCGGCCAGTGCATCCCCAGTTTGTTGCCCTTGAAAGCGGTGTACCGCGAGGCGTAATTCACGCACCGGCAATCCGGCGGCGAGCGGCTGGCCTTTGCTGATGATTTGCGCATTCGGCAAGTCGAGTGCGAGGCGTTGTTCGAGCCGTTGTTGCAGCTGTTGGCCTATGCCTTCGGCCCATAAATGCTCGCGTGCTTGATACACCTCAATGTCGTTCAGTTGCATCACTATGCCTTCATTGTCTAAATAATTAGCGATGCGTACGGGTGCCACCACCACGGCGAGCTGAGTGCTAAATTGCGCTGCAACGGCAGGTGCTGTCATATTGGTGGGCAGCATATAAGAGGTAGTGCTGCCCACTGTGCCTGCGCAGCCCGTTAGCCCGCTTAGCGTCAAGCCAATGGCGGCCATGAGTCCGACCAAGGGGCGTGGTTTAGCTATGTAATGGGGGCGAGTGATGAGTCGGATTTTTATCATTGTTTGGCCCTAGGTTGAGGATCGGCGGATAACTTCTTATTAAAAATAAGCGCGTTAGGCTGATCATTTAAGGTGCGCACTACCGGCTGCACATCGCGCATCAGTTTTTCGAGCCGCGACAGGGTTTGCGTTAATTCGTTGTAGCCTTGAGAGTCCGGCGAGAAGCCTTGTAAAGTATCGCGCAATTGACGCATGGTGGTATTCACGTTTGCCGGCAGTTGCGAGGTTGCAGGATCCGCCAATAACTTGTCGACTGAGCTGGCGATGTCGTTAACCTTGCTCATGGTTTGCTCTGTGCTGGCCAAGGTAGTGTTGAGTGTGCTCAAAATAGGCTCAATATCTAATTTATTCAGCTTATCCAACAGATTAGAAACCTTCTGTTCAATTTGGGAAAAACCGCCAGAGGTGGTAGGGAACACGGGTTTTTCCACGAAGGTCATGTGCTGGAACGGGGGCGCGTCTTTATAGAAATTGAGATCCACAAACAGGGCGCCGGTTAGCAAATTACCCGCTTTTAGCGAAGCACGCAGACCATGGCCAAACATACCCGCTAAGCGCTCGGACCAAATGGCCATGTCTGGCTCTGTGTCTTGGTCGTCAAAGCGCTGGGGCTCGATGCGGATCAAGATAGGAATGGCAAAGCGACTCAAAGAATCGGGTTGGGGGGCGCTAAAGTTCCACGGTACGCTCATTACGGTACCAATACGCACACCGCGGTATTCCACCGGTGCATTTTCGCTTAAGCCGCGTACGGTATCATCGACCAGTAATACATATTCTAAGTAGTTACTGTAATGGCCTTCTTTGGCGCTATCTTCATCGTTAAATAACACATAATTGGCCTCTTCTTTGGCTTGGCGGCCCTTGGGCATATTACTGGGAACACCAAACGTGATACCGCCGCCAACTAAGGATTCTAATGATCCCACGTTAACTTTAACGCCCTCGGAATCTAGGCGTATGTCTAATCCTGAGCTGGTCCAAAAACGGCTGTTGCTAGTGACTAAGCCTTCATAAGGCGATTGAATAAAGAGTTTATGGCTCATTTCACGGGTGTCGGGATCAAAATAACTGCTTTCAACACGCCCTACGGTAAAACCTTGATAGCTCACCGAATCGCCAGTAGACACCGAATTGCCGATTTGGCTGGTGAGATTAATCCGTAATCCTGGGGCATCTGGGGGGGCGACCGGCGGTTGGTTTAATACTTGAAATGTTTCAAGCTCCACCTCGCTATTACCGGGCAAGAGCTGAATAAAAGCGCCAGACAAAACGGTACCTAAGCCACTGATACCTTCGCGACCGATACGCGGTTTTACAACCCAGAATTGAGTATCTTCATTGAGCATCTTGCTGGCTTGTGGGCTCATGCGTGCCACTATTTCGGCGTGGCTTAAATCGGCAGACAAACTCACTTTTTCGACTTTGCCTACTTCGACATTACGGGTCTTGATCAGCGTTTTTCCCGCTTCTATGCCTTCGGCATTATCCATGATCAAAGTTATAGAAGGGCCAAGGCGGCTTAGGTTATCGTAAACCATCCAAGCGCCAATGAGCACCGCGACTATGGGCACTATCCATACCGGTGATAATGAGCGCTGGAGCCGACGCTTAGCGCGCTGCGGTTCAGACATGGGGTGATTCCTTGCTAGTAGATGAAATAGGAGGGGGTGAAATAGTAGCTTCGGGTATGTGGGGCGCCGAGGTATGGGGTTGCTTAGGAGCGGTATGCAACCAAATGCTGCGCGGATCAAATAAAATAGCGGCCAGCATGGTGAGGATCACGACGAGAGTGAACGACAGCGCTGCGGCACCGGGTTCCACCGACATTACAGACCCATTGCGGATCAAGGCCACCAAAATGGCCACCACAAATACATCCACCATAGACCAGCGGCCAATGAACTCGGTAATCCGATACAGGCGAATACGATTTAAAGGGCTAAGCATGGACTTGGGTTGGCGCACTATATAGCAGAGCCATAATAGCGCCAGCATCTTAGATACAGGCACGATAACGCTGGCCGTTAAAATAATCAGCGCGATGGGCCAGTCGCCAGTTTTAAAGAATAACAGCACACCGCCAATAATAGTGGAAGCCTGAACATCGCCTAAGGAGGTCGTGGTCATAATGGGATAGAGGTTGGCGGGTAGGTACATCACAATAGCGGCGAATAATAGCGCTAAGGTAGCCTGATTATTAACACCTTTATAAGGATGCAAGGGCTCGCCACAGCGCACGCAACTCACTTTAACCGGTTTTGCTTCCGCGGTTGTACTCGTCGGGAGCCGATTAACTAACCCACAGATATCACAGCCGGCTAAGCCTTGTAAGGATGCCGAATAGCCGAGTTGCACCTGCGAAGGAGCCTTGGGTTCTGGGTCTAGCTGTTGCCAGAGCCAGTCGCGGTCTACCGATTGGCTGGTGAGTAACAATAAGAGGGCGTAGGCACAAAAGGTCCAAAACGACAGCCCCAGTTCAATATCAGCGATGCCGATGATTTTGATCAGACTCACTAGGGTGCCAATCACGAACACGTCGGCCATCATCCACGGCGTGATGTAACCCAAGGTGCGGGCGATGCGCTGGCTGTGGGGCAGCAAGTTGTTTTGTGTCATGCCTATACACAACCACAGCAAACTGCACAGGTACAAGCCGGGCAGTATGATCACGGTTAACAGCACGCTCAGGGCAATCAGCGGATAATGCAGACTCATGAGTGCAGAAGCGGTGTCGGTAAGTGCTATGCCATTACCAATGCCGTTGATATTAAAGCTTAAAAATGGGAAGGCGACCGATAATACTAAGGTCACTAAGGTGGCGAGCGCCAAGGCAAGGCTGCGTTCCGCTGGATTGGTGCGTCTGCGCACCAAGGTATGTTGGCAGCGAGGGCATTCGGCTTTTTCACCATTTTTTAAGCGCGGTAGCGCCAGCACAAGGTCGCATTCATGACAAACGCGTAGTCTACGTCGAGAAACGTTAAGCGACTTGTGAGGCGTAGAATACTGACTAGTTGAAGGCGGTGCAGAGTCAACCAATGAAATTTCCGTATCATAAATTTGCAGGTTAGCGCTGATACTACGACAGATTTACGCCACTCACCAGCAAAGATGCCTAGCAAATAAGCTGTGTTAGAGGAGCGGCTATGCAGGATGATAAGGCATATGTGCCCCAGTCGTGATTTTGGCTAACTAATCACAGCTATCCATGTAAAAAGTCAGGGTTTTCATTATAATACGGTTTATTATGCTCTCATTTGGAGCTCGTTATTCGGAATCCATTATTCGGAATCCATTATTCGGAACTCAATTATGATTGATGCCAACATTCAAACACTGCTTTTGGTCGATGACAGCCGAGTGGCGCGCCTCAGCCTAATGCGTCAAATAAACAGCTTGCCGCGCGAATTTGAGATCTTACAAGCCGCCTCTGCCGATGAAGCCCAAACATTGATGCAAGAGCGCCAAGCGGATGTGGCCTTAATTGACTTTAATATGCCAGGCCGCGATGGTTTGGTGTTGGCGGCCGAGTTTAGCGAAAGTCATCCGAGCATGAAAATGGCACTGGTGACCGCAAACATTCAGCAGCCGTTGGTGGATCGCGCCGAAGCCTTAGGCATGACATTTTTAGCCAAGCCCGCTAATTTGGATGCTTTAGCCCGTTTCTTGGGCGTCACTATATGAGCCGTTTGTTAAACACAGACGAGCACGATGTGGTGGTCGAGCTGATGAATATTGGCATTGGTCGGGCGGCCAATGCTTTGTCGCAGATGGTACAAGATGAAGTATTGTTATCTGTGCCTGAGTTGCAATTTTTACATCCAGCCGAAGCCAGTGACAGCTTTTGTGCTTATTTACCCCGTTTATTGGCGGGCGTGATGCAAGACTTCAGCGGTTTTATGACAGGGCGCGCCGCCTTATTGTTTCCCGAAGATCGCAGTTTAGAGTTAGTGCGGGCTATTCTCGGGGGAGACATGTCCGCCGATGAAATCTCCGAATTAGAGCAAGAAACCCTAGCCGAGCTCGGTAATATTTTGCTCAATAATTGCTTGGCAACCTTGGCCAATTTATTACATCACGAAATACAAACCGAGTTACCCCACGTATTTAATGTAGCTACGCCACACTTATTAAGTCGCTTATCCTTGCAGGAGGATACAGACAACACCTCTTTTATCATGTTGGTGCAAATTGAATTCAGCTTGCGCCAGCGTGACCTACAAGGTTATTTGGCTTTTTTAATCGACGTGCAATCTGCCGGCGTATTTGTAGCCGCCTTGCGTAACTATTTGGCTGAGTGTACTGAATGACGGACATGCATCAACCGGGGATCTCACCGACAGCGTGTGTTGATTTATGCTCGCTTGGCCTTGAGCATATTGAAAACGGTGTTGCGCTGCTCGACAGTCAGCAAAAGGTGCTGTTCTGGAACCAGTGGTTGGTGCGTTACAGCGGTATTACGGCGGAGCAGGCGGTGGGGAAAACCCTAGAAAGCCTGTTTGCTGAGCTTTTGCCTAGCGTGTTGCTCGAGTCTATTCAAGGCGCGTGCGAGTCAGGTTTATCCCGAGTGCTGTCTTATCAGCTCCACGGTCAATTGCTGCCTTTACAAAGTCCTGTGGCATTAACGCCTATCTTTCACTCTTTGGTGCTGCGCTCCATTCGCCAAGGCGAAGTGGCGTTATTGATGCAAGTGCACGACATCACTAATGCGGTGCGCCGCGAGCGCCATTTGCGCGAACAGCAGCAAGCATTGCGTCAAGCCCATAAAACGCAGTCCGAGGAAAAGCAGTTTATAGACACTGTACTCGAAACCATCAGTGCGCTTGTGGTGGTGACAGATTCGGCAGGGTTTATTATTAATATGAATCACAGTGCCGAATTAAATACCGGCTTAAGTCAAGCGCAACTCATTGGCCAGCCCTTAAAGATGCTGCTTGGACTAGACAGTTTTAAGCATTTATCGGGTCATCATACCATGACGGGTGAAGCACGTTCTTTTAACTGTCGCATGACCAATTCATTTGATGAAGCCATTTATGTACGTTGGACGGTAAAAGCGGTAAAGGAAGCGGATGGTCCCCTGCATTATTTGATTTATACCGGTCAAGATATTACCGAGCGTGAGCGTGCCGATGCGTTACTGCGTTTAGAACGCGAAATGCTGGAAATGGCGGCGGGTAATGAACAGGCGGATAATATACTCAATCACGCTTGTTTAGCGTTAGAGCGCCAGCTTGAGTCTTGCCGGGTGGCAGTAGTGCAAATAGATGCCCAAAATAAATTACAGGTTCGTAATGGCCCCAGGCTGCCCGACCGCTTTTGTGAGCAGTTACATGAATTACAAAGCGACCGCTTATTGCGGGTATTACGGGGCGGGTTGGATCTTGGTCAGTTACAAATATTTAATGTGCAGCCAAAGAGCGCCCGTTGGCAACCTTGGCTGGCGCTCGCTAAAGAATATAAAATGGCCGGTTGCTGGCTGATGCCTATTCAGGTTAATCCTGACGTGTCGCAAAATTTGCTGGTGGTATTTCCGCGCTATAAGAGTAGCCCTTGCCCCCATGAAAAGATGATGATCCAGCGTATCGGTCACCTCACAGCATTAATTCTTGAGCGCCAGTTACAGCAAGAGCAAATCAAACAATTGGCTCTCTATGATTCACTTACCGGCTTGGCGAATCGTAGCCTGCTCAATGAGCAATTACAGCGCAGTATTTATCGTGCTCAGCGGCAACAGGTATCCTTTGCGTTGTTGTTTATTGATCTGAATGGTTTTAAGGCGGTGAATGATACTCACGGACACGATGCGGGCGATGCTTTGTTAGTGGCGTTAGGCGATCGCTTAATGTCACGTTTTCGAGCTACCGATTGCTGCGCGCGTATGGGCGGTGATGAGTTTGTTGTTTTGTTGGATGACATTACCGACGACAGTGTCGCTTTTTCTCTGGCAAATTCATTACTCACGTTAATTGCTGAGCCGTTTAGCTGGGGGAAACATACATTACAAGTGACGGCTTCCATCGGTATCGCCTTATATCCAGAAGACGGCGATACGGCTGCGACCTTATTAACGCGTGCCGATAATGCCATGTATCATGCCAAGGCCGATAGCAAGATAAAGGGCCTTGGTTGCGTGGTGCGTTTAAATAATAACGACTATCAGAGCTAAAGATAAATAAGCCTATGCAGCCAAGTAATGTTGTAATTTATATTCTTTTGTTGCCTTTTGTTGCCTTTTGTTGCCTTTTGTTACTTTTAGTAATTAATGTGTTTGCTTACATGTTGATTATAAAATTGGTTAACTGTTAATGCTGAACTAAAGTCGCATGTTATTGTGCGACTGGTTAATAGACACTATTGGGCGGTGGCGGAGAAAATGCTCAGCCAGTTTTTATTAAATAAGGAAATGACTATGCTGCTTATAAAAGGGCTGCGTAATATAGGGATAGGCTTGCGTTCATCCTTAGCCTTTGCGTTGATCGGTTTATTAATGCTGTTGCTCGGTGGCATTAGCCTGATGCAGTTAAAAAAATTGAATGAACAAATTACGATTATCGCCACCGAACGAGTGCCCAGCCTCAATCATATTAGCGACATCAGTAAATCTTTCCTGCAAGTGCGCTTAAATACTTTAGCACTGATCCATTCTACCGATCCTGATATTCAGCGCATCCTTACCACGCGGTTAGAAAGCTTAGAGAAACAAATGGCAGCGAGTGATGCAGCCTATGAAGCCATGGGCTTGCATGCCGAGGATAAGCGGCAATTTGAGCGGCTTAAGAGCCAACAAGCCAGCTATTTGCAATTAAATCATGAAGGTCGCCGTTTATCCGCTGCCGGCCGCGTAGAGGAAGCCGCGACCTTATCACGCATCCAAATGAGTGCGGCTAGCGATGAGGTAATGAACACGCTGCAACAGTTAACGGATGAACTTGAGCAACGTATTATTAGTGCTAATAGCCAAACCGATGTTATTTATGGTAATGCCAAGCTCATGGTGGTCGGGATTATTGTGCTGGCAGTGTTCGGTATGTTGGCCTTGGCCCTGCTGCTTACGCGTAGCATCGTTAGGCCCCTAGCGGATGGCGTGCGCTTAGCCAAAGTCATCGCCGCCGGCGATTTGACGCAAGTGCCCGTGGTGATCGGGCGTGATGAGCCAGCACAGTTGATGCAGGCTTTGGCCGAGATGTCGTTAAGTTTACAGCACACGGTTAAGCAAATTGTCGACTCATCTCAGCAGCTTGCTTCTACCTCTGAAGAGTTAAGTTTGGTCTCCACCGATGCGAGTCGGGGGCTGCAATTGCAAAATCAAGAGCTGGAATTGGCGGTGACCGCCGTGACGCAAATGACCTCGGCCGCCGAAGAGGTGGCGCGCAATGCGGCTGAAACGTCTCGCGAGTCTGAGTCTGCGGATGAGCGTACCCAATTTGGTCGAGACCGAGTAGGTTCTACCTTAAGTGCTATCGAGGTGCTCGCTACTGAGTTAAATGGCAGCATGAACGACATTAATTTGTTAGCTAACCAAGCCGAGCAAATTACTCAGGTGTTAGATGTTATTCATGCCATTGCTGATCAAACCAACTTGTTAGCACTGAATGCCGCCATTGAGGCGGCCAGAGCCGGAGAGTCGGGGCGGGGGTTTGCGGTGGTCGCCGACGAAGTACGCGCCTTGGCACAACGTACTCAAGAGTCGACCACAGAAATTGAGCAGATGATCAAAGCGGTACAAACCAGCTCACAACATGCGGTGACTGGCATGAAAAGTAGTAATGATCTCAGTCACTCCACCTTATTGACTGCACGTGAGGCCGGGGACGCGCTAGGGGAAATTGCCAGTGCCATTGCCTTGATTAATGACCGTAATATCGCCATCGCCGGTGCCGCCGAGCAACAGGCACAGGTGGCGCGCGAGGTTGATGTTAACCTCAATAATATCCAAGATTTATCGGCACAAAGTGCGGCAGGTTCAAATCAAACCAGTGCGTCTAGCCAAGAATTGGCGCGCTTAGCAGGTGATTTGAGTGGCTTGGTTAACCGCTTTGTGATTTAGTGTGCATGGTCATTGGCCAATAAAAAACCCCGCAGTGCGGGGTTTTTTTATGCGTTTATATAACAGCGCTATTACAAAGCTTGTTGCTTACAAAACCGCGGCAATACCGTCGCACAGTGCATCTATATTGTTCTTGGTAATGCCAGCCACGCTGATGCGGCCTGAGCCGACGATATAAATCGCAAACTCGTCGTTTAAGCGCTTCACTTGCTCTTTGGTTAAGCCAGAGAAAGAGAACATGCCGTTTTGGCGGGCAATAAAGCTAAAGTCGCGGCTCACACCACGGCTGGCCAATTTCTCGACAAACAGAGTGCGCATTTCTTGAATACGTTCACGCATCTCGGCCAACTCTGCCAACCAGTCGGCATACAGAGCGGGATCTTCGGCTATCATGGCAATCACATTGGCGCCGTGGGCCGGTGGATTGGAGTAGATGGCGCGAATGATGGCTTTAACTTGGCTAAAACTGGTGTTGGCCGTTTCGGCGTTTTTGGCGACGAGGGTAAAGGCACCTACGCGCTCGTTATACATGCCGAAGTTTTTAGAGAAGGAGCTGGCAATCAGCAACTCTTTATTGTGCTCGGCGAATACGCGCAAGCCATAGGCGTCTTCGTCTATGCCCTTGCCAAAGCCTTGATAGGCGAAGTCAAACAGCGGCAACCAGCCTTTCTCGGCGGACAGCTTTGCCAACTGCTCCCACTGGGCAGGAGTCGGGTCGATGCCGGTCGGGTTATGGCAGCAACCGTGCAGCAGCACAGCATCACCGGCTTTGGCGTGAGCTAAATCCGCCAGCATGGCATCAAAGTCTAAGTCTTTGGCGTCGGCATCGTAATAACCGTACTCTTTAACTTCTAAGCCCGAGGCCTCAAATACCGCTCTGTGGTTGGCCCACGTAGGGTTTGAGATCCAGATGGTGTTGGTGTCGAGCTTGCGGGCAATAAACTCACCGGCAATGCGCAGCGCACCCGTGCCGCCTGGCGACTGAGCGGTGCGGGCGCGTTGTTCGCTAATAATGGCGGCGTTGTCACCAAACAACAGTTTTTGTACTACGTCCGCATAGGCTTGAACGCCTTCAATGCTGAGGTAGTTTTTGGTGGTTTGCTCGGCAACCAAGCGGGCTTCGGCTTTTTTGACGCAACGCAGCACCGGGGTTTGACCGGCTTCGTCTTTATAAATGCCCACGCCCAAGTTGATTTTATGGGCACGAGGATCGTTACGAAAAATGTCGGTCAGGCCCAAAATAGGGTCGGCCGGTGCAGCAGTGACCTTTTCAAACATAGCGTTATTCAATCCTTGTGATAAAGAGGTTATCGCGCTCGGCATAGCAACCTAGAGGTAATAACCTAAGTAAGCAATAAACCCGAACGGGAACCCGCTAGTTATAACATTTGCGCGGGCATTACAAAATGGCTTTGCGGCCTTGCCGATAAAAAAAGTTATTTTTCTGGCCGCTTAAGGCTGCGGTGTTGCACATTATTTTTTGGGCTGATAGGGATAGATATGTAACCTAGGGATCAAGGGTTCATCGATAATGCTGGCTGCACGCCGCGCACGAACTTGGGTGGGCGGATAATCGGCTAATTCGGTAATGGTGGGGGCATCATCTTGGCAGAGTAACAGCGGCAGATGCGCCTTAACTTGTTGCTGGCGTGGCGTGATCTCCTCTTGCCAGCGCACGTTCACCATGGGGTGGGTTTTAACGGGGCGGCGCAAGCGTAGCTCGGTATTGGCGGGCAGACGCTTTACATCATAAATTTCCCGATCCACACATTGCAGCCAGGTCTGCTCGTCTGTGAGCGGCGGCGGCAACAGGCGTGACATCATGAGCTGTGCGACTAAGGCGTCTTTATCAATTTTTTGAATAATCTGCTTATTGGCCCAAGTAAAGCCTAAGCGTGAGGTAGCGTGGGGCAATAACACCAAGTGACGATAGACTTGCAGCGTGATAAGACCAGGTAAAGTGTCGTGCACTAAGGTGAACTTTTGATCTCGCCCGCCCGCGGCTTGCACCTCGGCCTTAAACTGGGTTTTTAAGGCGTTAATCTGCGTAATGAAGCGCTGTAGCTCAGCTTTAAGCTGAGAGGGCAGCAGTAAATAGCCGGGCTGGCGAAAGCTGGCCTTGGCCGAATGATTAGGCTGAATAAACCACTGTTGATAGCTGCTTAAGGCTGCGTTAAGCGCTTCCTCGCCGAATAGCGGGCTGACTTGAATGTGGCTGATCGGCTCATGCTCATCACCCATGGCCACCGCAGGCAGGACAAAGCAGCGTGTTTTAACGTGCCCCAGTGCTGCTTGCTGGCGTAACCAATCATTAAGGGCAGTTAGTGCTTGTTCGAGTGCAGTAAAAACCTGTATTAAGCGCGCCGCTGGGCTAAAGGTGGGAATGATATCTGGAGAAGCCATAATTTATGCCAACATACATTGTGTGTTACTCAATTTAGCAGCCAGTTACAGGTTGAGCAAGTTTATTAAGCTAGCCTCTAACACCAAGCTAAATTAACTATTTGATACCTTATCTCTGGGACTAGCTATAAAAACCATCCGCCGCCGCCGAGACTTTTTTATAGACCCGTTTGTTTATAAAACCGTTTGTTGATAGCCCCCTGACTACCAGAGCTGTGTCTATTTTTGTGATAGCTTACACAGCGCATTTTGTGACTTAGAGAGTGAAGATATGTTTAGTATTAATATGGGGTTAACGTTTTTAATTTAACATAAACTTTGGTTGTGCGCGGTTTTTTCACGAGAGATTTTAGACAGTCGCGGTTATTTTTATGGGGCGTTTAACTTTTTGATGTAATGGAGGCGATAAAAAAAGCCGACTCGTGGTCGGCTTTTTACTCAGTACAAACTTAAGGCTGCAATTTTTCGTATGCAACTTAAGCTCGTAAACAAGGGCTCGTAAACAAGGTTTAGCGATGGCGCTCTTGCAGCTTATTGATGACATCACTCAGTTGCAGCTCTTCTTGCTGCAGCAACACGGTTAAGTGATAAAGCAAGTCTGCCGACTCATTCACTAGCTCGTCTTTATCGTGCACGGTTGCGGCGAGGGCGGTTTCTACGCCTTCTTCACCGACTTTTTGCGCGATGCGCTTGGTGCCACTGGCGTACAGGCTGGCGGTATAACTGGACTTAGGATCCGCACCCTTACGGCTGGCGATCACTTGTTCTAACTCGGCCAAGAAGGTGAGGCTAGGTACCACTTGTTCATTAAAGCAAGATATATTGCCTAGGTGACAAGTCGGGCCAATTGGCTCTACGATGGCCAGCAAGGTATCGTTATCGCAGTCGGTGCTAATGTCGACTAACTGCAGATAATGGCCCGAGCTTTCGCCCTTGGTCCACAAACGATTTTTAGTGCGGCTGAAAAAGGTCACCTGCTGCGTAGCCAAGCTTAGTGCCAGCGCTTCAGGGTTCATGTAGCCCAGCATTAACACGCGGCCGCTGTGACGGTCTTGCACTATCACCGGCATTAAACCGTCTACTTTGGCCCAATCCAGTTGGCTTTCATCGAACGTTAAGACTTGCTTAGCATCAGTCACGAGTTTGAATTCCTTGTTGTCTTAAATACTGCTTCAGCTCAGCGATATTAATGATGCCTTTGTGAAACACGGATGCGGCCAGTGCGCCGTCTACGTCTGCCTGCAAGAAGGCGTCTTTAAAGTGCACCATTTCACCGGCACCACCAGAGGCAACGAGTGGCACCTTACAGATGGCGCGCACTTTTTGTAGCTGCTCTAAATCGTACCCTTGGCGCACGCCGTCTTGGTTCATGACATTAAGTACGATTTCCCCGGCACCGCGGCGCTGCACTTCTTCAACCCAGTCGAGCGTGCTCCACTTAGTGACCTGAGTGCGGCTTTCGTCACCGGTAAACTGGTGTACCTGATACTGTCCTGTCACTTCGTCATAGTAAGAGTCGATACCCACCACTATGCATTGCACGCCAAAGGTGTTGGCCAGCTCGGTGATGAGGGCGGGGTTGCTGAGTGCTGGGGAGTTGATGGAGATCTTATCGGCACCAAACTCTAAAATTTGCGCAGCATCCGCCACCGACTTAATGCCACCGGCCACGCAAAACGGAATGTCGATCACCTCCGCCACACGACTTACCCAACTCTTATCCACGACTCTGTCTTGGCTGCTGGCGGTGATGTCATAAAACACCAACTCATCGGCGCCCTCAGCCGCATAGCGTTGGGCGAGTGGCACTATGTCACCGATAATTTCGTGGTTACGAAACTTAACGCCTTTTACCACTAAGCCGTCTTTCACGTCTAAACACGGAATTATGCGTCTTGCCAGCATGCGATTGCCTCTTCTACGGTGAATTTACCTTCCAGCAAAGAGCGACCTAAGATAACCCCGGCCACGCCGGTATTGGTCAACGCTTTAATGTCATCGATGTTGCCGATACCGCCCGAAGCCTGCCATAAAATCGTGGGGTAGCGTGCCGCCAGCTCACGGTACAAGGCCACGTTTGAGCCAGTAAGCGTGCCGTCTTTGGAGATATCGGTACACAACACATGGCACAGGCCTGCGGGCAGATAATGCTCGAGCAGGGCTTCTATGGTGATGCCGCTGTCTTCTTGCCAACCGGCGATGGCAATTTTCTTCTCGCCATCTGCAGTAATATTGATGTCCAGCGCCAATACGATGCGCTCTGGGCCGTATTGCTTGATCCAGCCCACCACCATTTCTGGGTTTTTCACCGCAGTGGAGCCTATTACTACGCGCTGCACGCCGATGTCGAGCAAGTCTTTCACGTCTTGCTCGGTACGAATGCCGCCGCCAATTTGCACCGGCACCGAGGTGTTGGTCACTAAGTCTTTAATGATCTCAAGCTGGCGCTGGCTGCTGTCTTTCGCGCCGTCTAAGTCCACAAGGTGCAACTGAGTGGCACCGGCGGCCACATACAGGTCAAAGCGTTCTTGCGCCGAGGCCGAATATTGGGTTTTTTGCTCGTAGTCGCCTTGATACAGACGCACTACTTTACCGCCAATTAAATCAATGGCCGGAATAATCATAAGTTACAGCTCCAAGAAATTTTTCAGCAGTTGTGCACCGGCCGCACCCGAGCGCTCGGGGTGAAATTGCACACCAAAGAAATTGGCGTTGCCGATGGCGGCACTAAAGGCTGCGCCGTGTTGGCTGCTGGCCAGCGTATAATCACCCACGGGCACCGCATAGGAGTGCACGAAGTAGAAATAGCTGCCATCGGGAATGTCGTTAAACAGCGGATGTTCGGGCATGGCCGTAATTTGATTCCAGCCCATGTGCGGCAAGCGCACGCCATCATCCGCTTCCATGTGTAAACACTCGGCATCCACCAACCCTAAACAGTCCACGTCGCCTTCAGCTGAGTGCTTGACCAGCATCTGCATGCCGAGACAAATGCCCAGTACCGGCTGTTGCAATTGGCAGATGAGTTCCACCAGATTGCGCTCTTTTAGGTTTTTCATGGCCTCAGAGGCAGTACCCACGCCGGGCAGCAATAGCTTGTCGGCTGCCAGTAAGACGTCATGAGCGCGGCTTACTGTGACGCTATAGCCTAAGCGTTCGATGGCGTAGCGCACCGAGGACAGATTGGCGCAGCCGGTATCAATAATGGCAACCTTGATATTGGGGTTATGGCTGGCTGCTATGTTATTTGTTTGGTTGCTAGTGGCTTCGCTCACAAGACCCCCTTGCTGGACGGCAATTCATTGCCTTCCACCTTGAGTGCTTGGCGCAGCGCGCGGCCGAAGCTCTTAAAGGTGCTTTCCACCATGTGATGGGTGTTATCACCGCTCACTTTTAGGTGGATGTTGCAGGCTAGGCTGTCGCTTAACGAGCGGAAAAAGTGCGGCACCATTTCCACGGACATATCGCCGACTTTGTCTTGGTTAAATTTGCCGTCAAACGACATGTACGGGCGGCCGGATAAATCGAGCGTGACTGCCGCCTCGCATTCGTCCATCGGCAGCACAAAACCAAAGCGACCTATGCCGCGTTTGTTGCCAAGCGCCTTGCGCAGGGCTTCGCCTAAGGCCAGCGCCGTGTCTTCAACCGTGTGGTGGTCGTCGATGTGCAAGTCACCATCGACTTGAACGTTGAGCTGAAAACCGCCGTGGGTGGCAATTTGATCCAACATATGATCGAAGAAGTTCAGACCGGTATTGATCTGGCTGCCGCCTTGGGTATCTAAATCCAGCGCAATCTTGATATCGGTTTCTTTGGTGGTGCGCGTTACACTGGCTTTGCGGCCACGGCTTAACAGGCTGTCAACGATTTCATTCCAGCCGATGATCCGACCTTCAGCATCGGCATGGCCGTAGTGAAAGCTCGGCAGGCCCATGTTTTCGGCCAGTTGAATGTCGGTGTGGCGATCGCCAATGACCCAAGAGTCGGTAAAGTCGATGCGACCCATTTGCAGATAGTCTTTCACCAGACCTAAGCGTGGCTTGCGGCAGCTACAGTCGTCTTCTTGAAAGTGCGGGCAGATTAGGGTGTCCTGAAAATGCACGCCTTGGGAATTCAAAATCTGCATCATCAGGTTATGGGGCGCATCAAAGTCCGCTTGCGGGAAGCTGTCTGTGCCTAAGCCGTCTTGGTTGGTCACCATCACCAACTTGTAGCCTGCATCTTGTAGCTTAAGTAAGGCGGGGATCAGATTGGGCAAAAACGCCAACTTATCGAGACGGTCCAATTGTTTGTCGACGGCCGGCTCTTCTACCATGGTGCCATCGCGGTCGATAAATAAAATACGTTGCTGAGTCACTTATTGCTCCTGTTGCAGTACATCGAGTACCGCGTCCATCTCGGTGGGTGTGCCGATGGTTATCCGAATGCAGTCTGCCAAGCCTGGGCGGCTGGCGAAGTCGCGCAATATAATACCGGCCTTGGCCATGCGTGCAAATAAGGCGGCGCCATCTTTAAAACGCACCAACAAGTAGTTGCCGTGTGGGGCGAACACTTCTGTTACATCGGCGTGCTGAGCCAATTGTGCGCTAAGCTGGGTTTTCAAGTCATTCACGTCCGCCACGCGCTGGCGCATCACTGTCAGCCCTTGCTCCGTTAACGCCTGAGCGGCAATTTGCGCCACCGGCTCTGGAATGGGGTAGGGCGCGATGACTTTTAATAGCAGCTCAATCACTTGCGTGTTGGCCAAGGTAAAGCCACAGCGCAAGCCCGCCAGACCAAAGGCCTTGGACAAGGTGCGGATCAGCACCAGCTCAGGGTAATCGGCCAATAAGCGGGCTTGGCTAAAGCTTGGGCAAAACTCGATATAAGCTTCGTCGACTACCACCAGTGCACGGCCTTTAGCCGCACTCAGCAATCGGCATAAGCCGGCTTGGTCGACCAAATCCCCAGTGGGGTTATTAGGCGAGCATAAGAACACGATCTTTACGCTATCAAGCCTGTCAATAATGGCGTCAAAGTCGGGCTGGCGCTGGGCGTTTAATGGCACATCGATAATACCCACGTCATTGGTTTGTGCGCTAATGGCGTACATGCCGTAAGTGGGCGAGCACAATAAAATGTTGTCTTTGCCCGGCTCACAGAAGGTGCGAATGAGTAGTTCAATGCCTTCGTCACCCCCACGGGTCACCAATACTTGCTCTGGCGTGACACCTGCGTATGCCGCGTAGCGCTCTACCACTTGTGGCGGCTGGCATTCTGGGTAGCGATTGAGGCGCGAGCAATCAAGGGCATATTCGCCGCTATCTGCCGCTTCGTTGGCGTTAAGCCAAATGTGGCCTTGGCCACCGATGCGCCGCGCCGATTGATAAGGCGTGAGCGCACGCACTTGGCTACGAGCTAATTGGCTGAGGTCGGTATTGCTCATGCTTGCTTCTCCAACGCTTGTTTCTCTAATTTGGCAAGCCGCAGGCTTACCGCATTTTTATGGGCATCCAAGGTTTCGGTGGCCGCCAGTAATTCGACCGCAGGGCCGATGGCGAGCAGGCCAGCTGGCGTTAGCTCTTGTACGGTAAAACGGCGCTGATAATCTGCTAAGCCTAGGCTTGAGTAAGTGCGCGAATAACCGTAGGTGGGCAAGGTGTGGTTAGTACCACTGGCATAATCGCCCACCGACTCTGGCGTCCAAGCGCCCAAGAAGATGGAGCCGGCGTTTTTCAAGCTTGGCAACAAGCCGCGCGGATCGGCGGTTTGTACGATCAAGTGCTCAGGCGCATAGGCGTTAGAAATGTGGACGGCTTGAGCGAGATCGGTACAAATAAAAGTACGGCTCTCTAGCAGCGCAACGCGTGCGATATCGGCACGCGATAACTGGGCCAATTGCTCATCTAGCGCGATATTTACCTTATCGGCAAAAGCCGTGCAGGGTGTGACTAAGATGACCTGCGAGTCGGTGCCGTGCTCGGCCTGAGACAATAAGTCTGAGGCCACAAAATCTGCATCCGCATCGGCATCGGCAATCACCAACACTTCGGACGGACCCGCCGGCATGTCGATGGCTGCACCGTCCACGTCGCTTGAGACTTGGCGCTTGGCTTCGGTGACCCAGGTATTGCCAGGTCCAAAAATTTTGTCGACTTTAGTGATGGTCTCGGAGCCATAAGCCATGGCCGCCACCGCCTGCGCCCCGCCTAAGGTATAGATGGCATCCACGCCACACTGGCTGGCAGTGTAAATAATGGCGTCATTAATGGGCGGCGGTGAGCACAATACTACGCGCTCACAACCGGCCAAGCGTGCCGGAATGGCCAACATCATCACAGTGGACACTAAAGGCGCGGTACCACCGGGCACATACAGACCGACTTTTTCAATTGGTTGAAAGTGCAGTTCACAGTGTACGCCTGAGCTGGTTTCTTGCACTATCGGTGTGGGCAGCTGCGCACGGTGAAAGGTGTCAATGTTAGTCATGGCCAAGTGGATGGCGGCTTTCAGCTCATCACTGACACGCAATGAGGCGGCATCTATCTCGGCTTGCGTTAATTGCAGCGTAGCGCGCTCGGCCTTGTCCAGGGTGCGCGTCAGCTCAATGAGTGCTGCGTCGCCGCCTTGGCGGACCTTAGCTATAATCTCAGCCACTTGGGCTTCACGGCCACCTTGGGCGAGTGCGGGGCGGCGCAGCGCCTGTGCTTGCTCCGCCGTACTTAGGGCATTCCAATCCAGAATTTTCATGACTACTCCATCATCTTCTCGATGGGCAAGACCAAGATGGACGAGGCGCCCAGCTCTTTAAGGCCTTCCATGGTTTCCCAGAACATGTCTTCGCTGCTCACCACGTGAATGGCCACTTGGTTGCTTTCACCGGCCAGTGCCATGATAGTAGGGCGCTCTGCACCGGGTAGCAGGTCAATTACTTCTTCTAAGCGATCTTTGGGTGCGTGCAGCATGATGTATTTGCTTTCGCGGGCTTGTTGCAAGCCTTGAATGCGCGGCAATAACTTGTCGATCACCGCTTGCTTAGCCGCTGATAATTCGACTGCACTTTGGATAAGCACGGCTTTAGAGCGGAAGATAACATCGGCTTCGATTAAGCCGTTGGCCTCTAACGTGGCACCGGTTGATACCAAGTCACAAATGGCGTCGGCCACACCAGCGCGTGGCGCCACTTCGACTGAGCCGTTTAGCATGACGCTCTTAAATTTCACGCCTTGGCTGTCCATGAAACGCTTTAATAACCAAGGGTAAGATGTGGCAATGCGCTTGCCTTCGAGGCTTTGCACGCCGGTATACTTGGCATCTTGCGCAACGGCGAGGGATAAGCGGCAACCGCCAAAGTCTAAGCGCTTCAGCACGGCGTATTCGGCGGCTTGGCCTTGAGCTTGGCGATCCATCAGGGTTTCTTCTAATACGTTTTCGCCTACCACGCCTAAGTCGACCACACCATCCATTACCAAACCCGGGATATCGTCATCGCGCACTAACAACAAGTCGATAGGCATGTTTTCGGCATGAGCGATCAAGCGTTGCTCACGAATATTGAGTTTAACGCCACACCCTTTGAGCAGTTGCTGACATTCTTTGCTTAAACGGCCTGATTTTTGAATGGCGATACGTAGACGAGTGTTATCCGAAGTCATGATGCTGGTTTCCTTGTGTGTCACGTTAAAATCTAAAAAATAAAAGTGCTTAATTTAAAAAGGGTAAACGAAAATAAAAAACGAAAAAAACCCCCGGAGCAGAGCTTCCGAGGGTAATTTTACAGTCCTGCTGGAAGCCGCCAAGCGTGTGGCCTTCCAGAATAATATTCTGAAAGCCTAGTCGAGGAAATGATGGTGATGATGCTTGGCGTCGAGCAGGAAGTTCATAAATTAGTTGGCCTATGTCTTTTGCTAAAATGTCTGGCTAATGGTGTGAGGTCACATTAGCAAGCTGGGCTGAGTTTGCCAACCCCAGAAGGCAATAAAGTTCTCAGCTTGTTTATTTGCTCACCGGTATCCCTGATGCGGCGCCCGAGTAGGTTTGGTTTTTTATCTCGCAAACCCTAGTTGGTGTGGAGTATTAATCTGCTGTTGAGATGCCAGTCAGCCTTAATGATGTTATTATTGCTCTCCCGCCATACATCAAATTAGCAGCGCTCATGTGCCATGAAAGACCGGTTATTGGCTGGTTGGGATCTCACCGAAGGATGAAATAGGATTGCTGGCGCGGCTGATGATATGAAACACCTCTGGATACAGTTGGCCGATAAAGGCGGCGTTATCGACGGCTGTATTAGCAAAGTGGCCGGTGCCGGCTTGAGCGTCGAGCGCGCTGGTGTTAACTGTCATGCTTAAGTCTAATTTTCCCTCAGCGAGACTACTTAAATTTTCTAATGACCCATCTGTGGCCACACTGGTGATATTAATGCTCGGAATAAACTGATTCCAGCGGCTGGCTAGCTCCCCCCCAAGCGGGTAATAGGTACCGCCTTGGCTCCCTGAGCCCAACATGAATGCCTGTTTATTGTTAGTCAGATTTAACTCGGCGACGGCTAAGTTGACGGTGAGACCTTGCTCTTCGTAAAAGCGCTTTGCTCCAGGATGAATGCGCAGCCCTTCGCCACCCTCTAGCGCATGTGCCAGCGTTAAAAAGGGCGCTTGAGAGTGAGTGATGCTGTTTCCTTGCTGATACACGACGCTAGCTAATTGATACGCCAGCTCATCACTCACGGTGTGGGTGTTGGCCATGAGTACCGCAGAGGCAGCCAAGGTGTTGACGTCTTGCTCTAAAAATAGGTAGCTGGCTTTGGGGATCGTAAAGCGGCGATAACCGCTGTTTTTTTCGATCTCATCTAGCACGGCATCGGATAAGCTCACCAGCTTAAGATCGCCGGTGGCGGCTTGCAGGCTGTCGACATTGCGACTCGGCAAGCCAAAAAAGCCCATGGCGATATCGATGCGACCTTGCTCAAGATCCTCGATCGCGGCGTCAAAGCGGCCATGCTCGGCGTCAATATCCTGAGCCTTGATGTCGTAGGCGGTCAGCAAGTGATTGCCGACCTGATGGCTGGCGCTGTGTGCGGGGCCCAGCGCTAATCTGGCTTTAGGTGGCGGCGTATCGCAGCTGGCCAGTAGCCCCAATAGGCTTGCGACCAGCAACCAAGGCTTGCGGTAGCGGCCCGCGTGTATCAATGTCATCCATTCTTTTTTCATCGGCGCTGTCTCATTAGTCCTTGCCCTCAACTTTGTCATTACTCACTAGGCCAGCCCTGTATATCTGGACGCAAGCACACTGTGTGTGCTGGTCTGCATACAAGGCGCAAGAGTAAGGCGTATACCCATAACGACATTAATTATCTGGTGCCTTTTTCTTTAGCGTCGGTGTGGCCGTCAGCCAGCAGTACCTTGGGGGTTTGTTCCATGTGGTCGCTTTCAAACAAGGTCTCAAGTTCGGCGCGCGCTTGGCGGGCAGTTTGAAACACTGCTGCTTCATCGTCATAAAATTGATGTTGCTCCATCAGCACTTTTTCATCGTGTTCACGAAAACGGCGAATGCGGGCTTCAATTTGTTCTTCTTTTAGTCCTAAGCCTTGCATCACCCGCCGGCACATCTCTAGGCTAGAATGAAAGGTCTCACGCACCGGCATGGCACCTAAATCCCAGAGTTTGTGCACGTGTTGACGGTTACGGGCCCGTGAGATGACCTTCATGTGCGGATAACGCGCCCGGACTGTTTCGGTCATATGCAGATTGATGTCAGGATTGTCGGTGGCGACAATAAAAAATTCCGCTTGCTCGGCACCTGCACTGCGTAACACGCCTGGGCGCAGTGGATCCCCGTAAAAAATGGCGATGTTATCAATTTTTCGAGTAATGCTGATGGTGTCCACTTCCGTTTCAAAGGCCACGAACGGAATGCGTTGGGCGCGCAACACCCGCGCCACAATTTGGCCCATGCGGCCCATGCCAACGATTACGGCGCGGGGGTGGTTATCGCTGATGTCACTGTATTCCGGCGGCACTGGACGGCTGGCCACCGCTTGGGTCAGCACTTTAGATAAGGCGAGTAAAATTAAAGGAGTGAGGGCCATCGATAGCGTGATGGTCAGCACCAAGATGCTGTGTAATTGGCTATCAAACAGGCCGTTATCACGGGCTAGGCCAAAAAGCACGAAGGCAAATTCACCGCCCGCCGCTAATAACAGACCTAGCTTAAGGGCGCTCATGCCGTCTAGTTTGCCAATGTGGCGGCCAACCAGCGCTAACAGCGGCAATTTAAGCGCCAGCAATAACAGCGCCAAGCTTACGATTAATACGGGATGCTCTAACAGTAAGCTGAGGTCGGCACTCATGCCTACACCAATAAAGAATAACCCCAGCAATAAGCCTTTAAAGGGCTCGATTTGTGACTCTAATTCGTGGCGATATTCAGAGTCAGCTAATAGCATGCCCGCTAAGAAGGCGCCTAATGCCATGGAGACATGGGCCCATTCCATTAAGTAAGCTGTGCCCATTACCACTAACAAAGCGGTGGCGGTAGACACCTCTTGTAAGCCGGTTTTGGCGACGATGCGAAACAGTGGCCGCAATAAATAACGGCCGCCGATCACCACTAAGCCGATACTGGCTGCCACTTGCAATAATTGTACGGCACCTGCGCCTGAGTTGGCTTGGGCCGTGCCGAGTGCGGGCACCATGGCGATTAAGGGGATGGCGGCGATATCTTGAAACAATAAGATGGCGAAGGCTTGGCGGCCGTGGGGGCTGCTCATTTCTTTTCGTTCGGCTAATAACTGCAAGCCCATGGCGGTGGAAGACAGCGCGAGTCCAAACCCGATAATGACGGCGGCTTTCCAACCTTGGCCAAAACCTTGCCAGGCAATGACGCCTAAGACCAAACCCGTGAGCAGCACCTGCGCGAGGCCGGCGCCAAACACGGCGCGGCGCATCACCCAAAGTCGGCGCGGCGACAATTCGAGGCCGATAATAAACATCAGCATCACCACGCCTAGCTCCGAGAGCTGAGAGATACTGTCCGGTTGACTAATCAGGCCTAATACCGAGGGGCCGATTAACACGCCGCCCAATAAATAGCCGAGTACGGCGCCCAGTTTCAAGCGCTTGGCGAGCGGTACCATTAACACGGCGGTTAATAGAAAGATAACGCTGGCATGCAGTAAGCCACTGGTTTCGGGCATCATAACTCCTAGCAATCTGAGGCGTGCTTGAGGATAGCACTCGCGGGCAAAGCCCTTCGCGAGCAAACCCAAAGTAAAAATCAAAATAGTGTCGCACGAGGGTGTTAAAAACGAAATATAAAAACCGAATACTTAGGCGCCGTCTCGCTAACGCTTTGGTGACCGCTTTTGTTATCATGACGTTTTCTTCATGAGACTCACCGGCTTTGGACGATGACAGCACACTTCTCGATGCTAATTTGACGGATCCTGTTGGGGATTTATCTGTAGATTTGGTGACGGGCCTCTTTTCACCACAAGGTCCTTTGGTGCAGGCGATAGCGGGGTTTCAGCCTAGAGCCGCGCAAATTGCTATGGCCGATGCCGTCACCCAAGCGCTGCATACTCAGCAACCGCTGGTGGTGGAGGCGGGCACGGGTACCGGCAAGACCTTTGCCTATTTGGCGCCCGTGTTAGCCTCAGGCAAGAAAGTGATCTTAAGTACCGGCTCGCGCAATCTGCAAGAGCAGCTGTTTCATCGCGACTTGCCCACCCTGATGCAGGCCATGCACTATCATCACCCGGTGGCGCTACTGAAAGGGCGCGCCAACTACATTTGCATCGAACGCCTTAATTTGCTTAACGACAGCGTGCCGCATTTGTCGGCGGAAGGCTTGGCGGACTTGCAGCGGGTACGTCGTTTTATGCCTATGACTCACAGCGGCGACATTGGCGATATTCCGGGCTTGGCCGAGCGCAGTGAGGTGTTGCCGCTGGTGACCAGCAATAATGACAACTGTCTGGGCCGCGAATGCGGCCATTATCAAGACTGCTTTCTGGTAAAGGCGCGCGCCAAGGCCATGGACGCCCAGGTGGTGGTGGTCAATCATCATTTGTTTTTTGCCGACATGGCGGTGCGCGATACCGGCTTTGGCCAGCTTATTCCGGATGCAGACGCCTGCATTCTCGACGAAGCCCATCAGTTACCCGAGATTGCCGGTCAGTATTTTGGTCAGAGTCAGTCTAGTCGCCAATGGTTAGAGCTGGCGCGCGACTTGCGGCTGGCGCAAAAAGTTGAAGCCAAAGACATGGCGCAAATTGCTAAGGCGGCGGATCAAATTGAGCGCCATGCCCAAGACTTACGCTTAACCTTTGGTTATGACAGCTCGCGCGGCCAACTTAGGCCTATGCTGGCCAAGCCTGATGTAGGACAAGCGCTGGCGCGCCTCAACGACAGCGCCAGCTTCGCCTATGACGTATTGAAGCTGGCGCTAGGTCGCGGTGAGCAGCTGGATCAAGGTTTTGAGCGGCTGGTGAGTTTGCGCAGTCAATTAGAGTCGGTGACGCGCGTCCAAGAAGACGGCTATTCCTACTGGTTTGAGTGCACGCGGCTGCACATTAGTTTTCACAAAACGCCCTTGTCGGTGGCGGAGCGCTTTTCCGCAGAGCTGGCCAAAGAGGCGGTGAGTTGGATTTTTACTTCCGCGACCTTGGCGGTGGGCGACAGCTTTGGTCACTTTTGTACCGACATGGGCTTGAGTGATTGCCGAACTCTGCAATTAGACAGCCCCTTCGATTATGCCCAGCAGTCGCGTTTATGTGTGCCGCGTTATTTACCCGCCACTAATGCTCCCAATCGTGGTCGGCAATTAGCGGAAAGTTTGCTGGAAACGTTATCGTTAGTGCCGGGCGGCAGCTTTTTTCTCTGTACTAGCTACAAGGTGATGAACGAGGTGGCGGACGTTTTGCGCCAGCAATTAGATCGCACCCTATTAGTGCAAGGAGAAGACAATAAGGTGCGCTTGCTCGAACGATTTAGCCAAGATGGCCGAGCGGTATTAGTGGCCACCAGCAGCTTTTGGGAAGGCATAGACGTACGTGGGCAGGCATTACGATGCGTGGTGATCGACAAATTGCCTTTTAGTGCGCCAGACGATCCGCAATTGAGCGCGCGACTCGAAGACTGTAAACGCCGCGGTGAAGACGGCTTTGCCAAGGTGCAATTGCCCAAAGCCATTATCACTTTAAAGCAGGGTGTGGGCCGTTTGATCCGCGATATTAGCGATCAAGGGGTACTTATCATTACCGACGATAGATTAGTCAACCGCGCCTATGGCGGCGATTTTCTCAATAGTTTACCGGCCATGCCGCGCACCCGCAGCTTGGCTGAGTTGAATACTTTTTTATTAACGCTGGAGCAATAATATGACCCGCATTTCGGCCAAAATTTTGGCCATAGACACGGCCACCGAGGCCTGTTCCGCAGCCTTGTGGCAAGACGGTCGTTTAGTTAGCCGTTATGAGGTCGCACCACGCGGTCATACGGACTTAATTTTGCCCATGGTGGCCGAGCTATTGGCTGAAGGTGAATTAACGCTTAACCAGCTGGATGCTATCGCCTTCGGCCGTGGGCCTGGCTCCTTTACCGGCGTTCGTATCACCTTAGGCGTGGCTCAAGGCTTGGCTTTTGGCGCCGATCTACCATTACTGGGCGTTTCGAATCTTCAAGCACTGGCGCAGGGCGCGCATCGGGTTCGCAAAGCCGAGTCGGCTTTGGCGGCCATAGATGCGCGCATGGGCGAGATTTACGTGGGTGGCTTTGCGCTAGGTGATAATGGTGGTGATAGCGCGGGTCTGATGATCAGTACCGATCTTGAGCAAGTCATCACACCGAGTGATTGGCTGGCAAACACTCGGGGGCAAAGCTGGGCTCTGGGTGTGGGTTCAGGCTTAATCACCTATCCAGAGCTGAGTGCCCACTGTGGTGAGCTATGTACGGCGTTGCCGTATCCCGAGGCACAAGATTTATTGCCTCAGGCATTAGCTATGTGGCAGCAAGGGCTAGGCGTTGCGGCGGCAGAGGCTGTGCCTGTCTATTTGCGCGACAAGGTCACCTGGCAAAAACTGCCAGGCCGCTAAGGAAGTTCCCATGGTTATATTTTCCATCAGGCAGCGTCTCGATAAAGAGTGCTTATTGTTTTACGCACAGCGCCCTTATCATCGCAGCTTGCAGTATCGATTGCGCCGGCGGCGTAATAATCTGCGTCGGACTCGCTTGTGGCATTTTAGGCAGCGTTAGTCGCATTATATTCGCGACTTGTGTTATGTTTTAGTTACTTGATTGTATCTAGTTATCGTCGTTAGACCGAGGCTTTTAGGTAAGCGGCGTTAAATGTAGCAAAAGGTGATTGGCTCACGCGCGCTTATTCATCTTTGTCATCGGCTCTCAGTCCTGCCCTAGGAGAACAATATGGAACATGTTCAAGCAGAATCGCAGCCGCTGTCTTTTACGGGCAAGCCTTGGCTAAACCGATATCCAACAGGCGTACCTGCCGAGATAGATGCCGATAAATTTAGCTCGTTAATGGAGATGTTTGAGCAGGGCGTTCGTGATTATGCCGATAAGCCGGCTTTTACTAACTTCGGTAAGACCATCAGTTATCGGGAGTTAGATAGCTTGTCGCGTGACTTTGCGGCTTACTTACAACATACCCTGCACCTGAAAGTGGGCGATCGCATCGCCCTCATGATGCCTAATCTACTCCAGTATCCGGTGTGCTTGTTTGGCGCCTTGCGGGCCGGACTGGTAGTGGTGAACGTTAACCCCTTATATACGGCCCGTGAATTAAAATACCAGTTAAGCGATGCTCAAGCAGACACTATCGTGATCGTGGAAAACTTTGCCCATACCTTGGCTGAGGTCTTGCCGGAGACGGGGGTAAAAAATGTATTGCTAACGCAAATGGGTGATCATCTAGGATTTGTAAAGGGCACAGTGCTGAATTTAGTGGTTAAGCACGTGAAGAAGTTGATCCCCGCCTATCAGTTACCCACCGCCATCAATTATCACGTCGCCATACGCGCCGGTAAAAATTTGCCGTATACGCGGCCTACGCTAAACGGCGACAGCTTAGCCTTCTTACAATATACCGGTGGCACCACGGGGCGTTCAAAAGGCGCCATGTTAAGTCATCGTAATTTGTTGGCTAACGTTGAACAATGCGTGGGCGTGTACGGGCCTGTGCTAGAAGTGGGCAAGGAGAAAGTGGTCACGGCGTTACCGCTTTATCATGTATTTGCGCTCACCGCGAACGGTCTGTTGTTCTTTCGCTTAGGCGCGGAAAACTTATTGATCACCAATCCGCGGGATATTCCCCGTTTCGTGAAAGAGCTAAAAAGTTATCCGTTTACCTGCATTACTGGGGTGAATACCTTGTTTAATGCGTTGGTTAATAATGAAGATTTTCAAAAACTTAACTTTAGTACCTTGAAGCTCACTATAGGGGGCGGTATGGCGGTGCAGCGGGTGGTGGCTGAGCATTGGCAGCGCATCACCGGCAGTCGATTGTTGGAAGGCTATGGACTTACCGAGTGCTCGCCGTTGGTCACCGTCTGTCCCTATGACATGAAGGCCTATAACGGATCCATCGGCTTGCCGGTGTGCTCCACCGATGTGCGCTTGGTGGACGATCATGATGAAGTGATTAGTTTGACCCATACGCCGGGTGAAATGGAGGTAAAAGGGCCACAGGTGATGAGCGGTTATTGGCAGGCCGATCCCCATGAGGCTAAGGGTCCAGACAGTCCTTTTCATGAGGGCTGGCTGCGTACCGGTGACATTGCCACCATGGATGAGCGAGGCTTCTTTACCATAGTCGATCGCAAGAAAGACATGATATTAGTGTCGGGATTTAATGTGTTTCCCAATGAAATTGAAGAAATTGCCATGCAGCATCCCAGCGTGTTGGAAGCTGCCGCCGTGGGCGTGCCTCACGCCGAGTACGGTGAAATTGTGAAGCTAGTGGTGGTTAAAAAGCCCGGTACTCAATTGGATGAAAAGACCTTGAAGGACTACTGTCGCCAATATCTTACTGCCTATAAGGTGCCTAAAGTGATAGAATTTCGCGACGAATTGCCCAAAACAAACGTCGGTAAAATACTGCGCCGAGAGCTCAGAGACCCAGTGTCCTAGCTTAATTTTCGTTTGCCTTTTAAACCCCGCGCCACCGGGGTTTTTTTATGACCGTTTAGACGAGTACTCATGACTTATACCTTGATCACCGATACCCCAGCGCTCGCCGATTTCTGCCAAACTCAAGCACGCGTGCTAGCGCTGGATACAGAATTTATTCGCACGCGCACTTTCTATGCCAAGCCGGGTTTATATCAGCTGTTTGATGGCCAGCAGACGGTATTGATCGATCCAATGCTTGTGCCTGATTTATCGCCGTTATGGCAGTTATTACAAGATCCTTCTCGTATCTGCGTGCTGCACGCCGGCGGCGAAGATTTAGAGCTATTACAGCATCAAAGTGGCGGCTTGCCAGCGCATATCCATGATACGCAATTGGCGGCGGCCTTTTTAGGCATAGGTGCACAAATTGGCTTTGCGCCCTTGGTAGATAACCTGCTGAGTGTGCATTTAGATAAAGCCCATTCGCGTACCGATTGGCTAGCGCGTCCTTTGTCCAGCGCACAACTGAATTATGCGGCGGACGATGTTATTTATCTCTACCCCGTATATCAGCAGCTCATGGAGCGTTTGGCCAAGAAAGGGCTGATGGGTTGGTTTGAGCAAGAATGTGAGCGGGCCGTGAAACGTCGCAGTGAAAGTGTCGAACCAAGCCTCGCTTATCTCGACATTAAAAATGCGTGGACACTGGACCGCCAAGCATTGGCGATTTTGCAGCATGTCTGTGAATGGCGTTTAACCGAGGCGCGTCGTCGTGACTTAGCGGTGAACTTTGTGGTGAAAGAAGCGCATCTGTTACGTGTGGCAGAGCGCGCACCGTTGACGCTGTCAGACTTGAACAAGTTAGACTTGGATCCCATGGAAATTCGTCGTCACGGTGACACCCTGCTCAAGTTAGTGCAAATGGCGCTGGACAGCCCAGAGCGCTGGCCCGAGCCTGTGCAGCGGTTGATTGATTTCCCTGATTACAAAAGTGAGCTAGCGCGTATTAAGGGCTTGATCGATATTGCCGCAGAGCAGGCTGAGATACCGGCCGAGGTGATAGCGTCAAAGCGCGTGATCCATCAGTACTTAAGCTGGAAGTGGCGCTTGAGTGAGAGCCGTGACATGACGCCCACCTTATTGCAGGGCTGGCGCGGTGAGCTGTTAGCTGGGCAGCTGTAAGGGGGTGAGCAGTCACACGTGACGCGTAAGAAGTAAAACCCCTCGTTCAAGCGGCAAAAAGCCCCAAGGCCCACAGAAATTGGCCTTGGGGCTTTTTTATTACTGAGTGTGGGCGTTAGGCTTGGCTAATTATTCTGCTTTGCCAACTACTTTTTCATCCACTTCAGGAAACATAATATTCAGCTCTAACACCGATAGGTTATCGCCTTTTTGATCCAGCTGTACCGAAATTTGATCGATATCAATGTTCACATACTTACGGATCACCGCCAAAATATCTTGTTGCATTTGCGGCAGATAATCCGGGGTATCCCGCCGGCTACGTTCGTGCGCAACTATGATCTGTAAGCGCTCTTTAGCAAGCTGAGCACTATTTTGATTTTTTCGCGAACGGAAATAGTTCAGTAGAGACATGCCTTAACTCCCAAAAATTCGGCTGAAAAATCCCTTTTTCTCTTCATCGAGGAAGCGAAAAGGGCGCTCTTCACCTAACAGGCGAGCCACGGCATCGGCATACGCCAGACCCGCATCCGACTCTTCATCCAAAATAACGGGCTCACCGGCGTTAGAGGCTTTTAATACGGCTTGTGATTCTGGAATGACACCCAGCAGCGGAATCGCCAGAATTTCTTGCACGTCTTGTACCGCCAACATGTCGCCGCGATTCACGCGCTCAGGTGAATAACGAGTCAACAATAGGTGCTCCTTGATGGGCTCCATATTGTGCTCTGCACGCCACGACTTAGACGATAAGATGCCCAGTACGCGGTCTGAATCTCGCACCGAGGATACTTCAGGGTTAGTGGTAATAATGGCTTCATCGGCAAAATACAAGGCGATCAGCGCACCGGTTTCAATACCTGCAGGCGAGTCACAGATAATGTATTTAAAGTCCATGGCGGCCAAGTCTTTTAATACCTTCTCTACGCCTTCACGGGTGAGGGCGTCTTTATCGCGGGTTTGGGACGCGGGCAAGATATAGAGATTGTCGACCCGCTTATCGCGGATCAAGGCTTGGTTTAAATTGGCATCGCCGTTGATGACGTTCACAAAGTCATACACCACACGACGCTCACAACCCATGATCAAGTCCAAGTTACGCAGGCCGATATCGAAGTCGATAACGGCCGTTTTGTGACCCAGCACGGCTAAACCGGTACCAATGGCCGCGCTAGAGGTTGTTTTACCCACCCCGCCCTTACCAGAGGTGACGACGATAATTCGAGCCATATTTGCTTCCTACATCGTAAAATTAGAGACGGTCGAACGTTAATTGCTCGTCCACCAAAGAAATAGTGATCGCCTGTTCCCAGTGCTCACCCTGTAATCCTGCGCTTATTTGGTAATGGCCGGCGACCGAGACCAGCTCAGCCATCAGTTGCTGGCAATAAATGCGCGCCGACTCGTTGCCTTTGGCTCCCGCCACGGCGCGGCCACGCAGTTGGCCATAAATATGCACACTGTCATCGGCAATCACTTCCGCGCCATTACTGACCGAGCCCAGTACCACCAGCGAGCCATTAGGGGCATACACTTGTTGGCCTGATCGAACCGGGCCGCGATGCACCTTAGTATTGGGCAAGTTAAGCAGCTCAGTGGGCACGTCTTTGGGCTCGGTATAGGTAGGAGTGACCGCGGTTTTGCCACTGCTGATCACCGCTAAACCTGCTGCTCGAGCCGCCGCGCGGGTGGCATCGTCTTTAACGCCGGTTATGCCTACCGGCACTAAATCTAGCTCTCTGAGTGCCTCTGCCAAGGCTTTAAAGTCTGGCGTTTGCGATAGCTTCTCAATATTAATGACTAAAGGGGCGGCGCGAAAAAAAGCCGGCGCAACTGCTATTTTTTCTGCTAACAACCGCTTTACTATATTTATATCCTGATCTGCGATGTGCACGACAGAAAGAGTAAAGCTGCTGCCTTTTAATTCAATACCTTGCTCCGCCATAAGCGGCTGTCCCCCGAGGATCTAATCCTTTTTGTTATTGGTCGCGCTGATGTTATAGTTTGCCGACCTAACTGGCAATAAAGCCGACGGATTATAGCAATTTCCATGTTATCTGTAGTATATAAAAGCCTTAAGAAGGCAGAAACTTATCTTTTTGTCGAAAGACGCGACGACTTTTCTCGCGTACCTGCGCCCTTATTGCAGACTTTCGGCACGCCCAAGCTGACCATGATCATTAACTTGGCCACTAAAACCCATTTAGGGCAAGCAGATTTAGCCAAGGTGCGCGCCGCTCTGATGACCCAAGGCTATTATTTGCAGTTGCCACCACCGCCAGAGGACATGCTCAAGCAAATGCGCGAGCAACAAGCGGCGGAGCAAGGCTAGTCAATCGTTTGTCAATTGTCAGCGACCGGTTAAGCCATGCACAATACGGCTTTTACTATAGTCGACTATTTGAAAACGGCCGCCTTATCCTAACAAGTGTTAAGTGGGCAGTTACGCTAATTCACTCTTATTACGCACAGGGGCGCCTATGTATCAACATCGGGACTTACAAGGGCAGCCACTGCCTTATGGGGTGGGTAAAGTGGTGTGCGTAGGTCGCAGTTATGCGGATCATGCCGCTGAGCTGAATAACCCCATCCCAAGTGAGCCGCTGTTATTCATTAAACCGGCAAGCAGTTTAGTCGGATTAACGGCCCCCTTAGTGTTACCCAAAGGGCAGGGCGCGATTCACCACGAAGTGGAAGTGGCGCTCTTGATTGGTCGACGTTTATGCCAAGCCGATGCGGCGCAAGCCATGTCCGCCATTGTGGGCGTAGGACTGGCGCTGGATTTAACGCTGCGTGATGTACAAGATACCCTTAAAAAACAAGGTCACCCTTGGGAGCGAGCCAAGGCCTTTGATGGCAGTTGCCCCATTAGTCCCTTTGTTGATCCTGATACGTTAATGGACTTGGGGGCGTTGGACTTTTCACTCATGGTGAATGGCCAGCTGCGCCAAACAGGTAATACCCGAGACTTAATGTGGCCGATAGGGGATCTACTGGCTTTCATGAGTCAGTGTTTTACCCTAGAGCCCGGCGACATAGTGCTCACCGGTACGCCTAAAGGGGTGGCCGAGCTAAGGGCACAAGATTCACTTGAACTGCAATTAAACGGACAGCTTCCTTTTAGTGCGACCGTATCTGAATAACTAAGTCTGAACAATTGGCCGACGTAACTTAAGCCGGCATAATTAAGTCGGAAAGATAAAGCGTAATGACGCAGGAAAAAATAATGGAAAGCAACTTTTGGCATACCAAGTCCTTAGACCAAATGTCGGATCAAGAATGGGAAGCCTTGTGTGATGGCTGCGGTAAATGTTGCCTCAATAAACTGATCGACGAAGATACTGAAGAGTTAATCCACACTAATGTGTCTTGCGAGTTACTCAACACGCACAGTTGTGCCTGCAGTAACTATGAAAATCGGTTTGCCATAGTGCCAGATTGTTTGAAGATCACTCGTGATAAGCTGGAAGATTACTTTTGGTTGCCTTCAACCTGCGCTTATCGCCTATTAGCTGAAGGTCAGTCGTTGCCCTCTTGGCACCCACTGCGCACCGGCTCTAAGAGCGCCATGCACAAAGCCGGACAGTCGGTACGCGGCAAGGTGGTACCAGAGTCAAAAGCGGGCGCTTGGGAAAAGCACATTATTACCTGGGCGAGTTAAGCCCCAGGCTAAACCATACGCGATCAAAAAGCCGAACCCTAGGGTTCGGCTTTTTGATAAACGACGCTAAGCTCTGTGGCCTTACGCTGGTTTATCGCTTTAATAGATTGCTTGGAGTGTAAGGCTAATGGCGGTGATTTATAGCACCAATCAGTCGGACCAAGATAACGAATACCGCCAAGGCAGCCAGCACTATAAATATCCCTAACAGCCATTGCGGCATGCTAAAGCCTAACCAGCTCCAGCTAATATCGGCACAATCACCACTAGGGTGAAAGACGCTCGGTAGCCAACTATCTAACGCTAACCAGTGGGGAAACTCGGCTACTGTGGTGCACTTAGTAAAGGGCGAGGGATTAAATTGATAATGGATGTGTTCCTTGGCTAATAAGACGCCTTTGCCGGCGGCGGCGAGCCAGCCCAGTAACGCCAAATTATTCAGTATTGGGCAGCGAGGGCTTAGCCAGCCCAAAGCGCCGGCGAGCATGACACCACCCACGGCGGCTCTTTGATAGACGCACATGACGCAGGGCTCCATGTCGAGCGCGTATTGAAAAAACAGGGCTATGGCCAATAGCATGGCTGAGCCTAAAGTGAGGCTTGCCCAAGCAAGCCGAGAGTGAGAAAGCGCTTGTAATCTTGATACTGGTAACATTTTTACCTCTAGTAAATGCTTGCCACTTATGTTTATGCCCAATGTTATGCTCAGATCCAGTTAAGGTTAATGCCCGCTCGCTGAGCGCTTGTCGGTCACTGGTCTGCTCTGTTATTATCTTTGGCTTAATTGACTTGGCTTAACTGTGGGATTGACCAAGTAACTAGGCAAAACAAGCCCTCAAGCTTAATCCCATAGAACCTAATTCAATAAACCCTAATTAAATAAACAGAGTGATTTATGGTTATTCCGGCGTCGGGTGCGATTAAAACAAGTGCGACTAAGTCAAGTGTTATCAAGCCACTGGGGGTGATTAAAGCACAGAGCCCAGCTAATTTTGCTGAGCAATATATCATAGAATCCATCTGGAACAGCCATTTTGCGCCTGGCTCTATTTTGCCCGCCGAGCGCGAGTTATCTGAGCTGATTGGCGTGACGCGTACGACCTTGCGAGAAGTGCTGCAACGCTTGGCACGCGATGGTTGGTTAACCATACAACATGGTAAGCCCACTAAAGTGAATAACTTTTGGGAAACCTCTAGCTTGAATATCCTCGAAACCTTAGCTCGTCTCGATGAAGATAAAATGCCGGCGCTGATCGAGCATTTGTTGTCGGCACGCACTCACATTAGCTGCATCTTTATTCGGGCTGCCGTTAAAAACAATCCCGAGCAAGTGGCGGCCACTACCTTAGGGTTAGACGCGCTGGCAGATGATGCGGATGCTTTTGCCGCCTTTGATTATGACTTACATCATAAGTTGGCCTTTGCCTCGGGAAATCCCATTTATGGCCTGATTTTAAACGGCTTCAAAGGCTTATATTGCCGAGTAGGGCGTTATTATTTTTCCTCTGCGGCAGCGCGCCAATTGGCTAGCGATTATTATCAGTCCTTGTCCAGCTTGGCCATTCAAGGTTGTGGACGTCAAATCGTCGAGCGTGTTCGAGAATACGGCAAAGCCTCAGGCCAACTGTGGGCTGAGATGCGTGAACAGCTGCCGGTGGGCTTTGTTAATCCCAGCTAATTGATCCACTCGCTCCTAGTCTTATTTTGTTGCGGCTAAGGGTGCATTCAAACATGAAAAGGCCGACCTTATTGCGAGGTCGGCCTTTTTGTTATGACTAAGTGCTAGGTACTAAGTACTCGGTTTAGGCGTGCCCGCTTAGGTTTCTCGCTTAGGGCAACGGCTAATAATGGTGGCGTTTCCTTCAGGCGTTTCTTGCTCTAATACGACATCAAAGCCCCATAAGCGGTGTACGTGCTTCAGCACTTCATGGCGCGAGTCAGACAATGGGATGTTCTGGTGTGCCACATAGCGCAAGGTTAGCGAGCGATCCCCCTTAAATTCCACGTTATAAACCTGAATATTAGGCTCAAGATTAGCTAAGTTATATTGGTTTGAGAGCTGCTGCCTTAGCTGTTGGTAACCCAGTTCATCGTGAATGGCGGAGATCTGTAAAAAGTTTCTTGTTTCATCATCCACCACGCCAAATAGGCGTAAGTCGCGCATCACTTTAGGTGATAAAAACTGGCTGATAAAACTTTCGTCTTTAAAGTTTTCCATGGCAAAGTGCAGTGTTTTTACCCAGTCGGAGCCGGCTATATCGGGGAACCAGGCTCTATCTTCGGCTGTGGGGTGCTCACAGATGCGGCGCAAGTCCATAAAAATAGCAAAGCCCAGCGCATAGGGATTAATACCCGAATAGTGGGGGCTGTTATAGGAGGGCTGATACACCACATTGGTGTGATTGTGTAATATCTCCATGAGGAAGCTGTCAGTAACTAAGCCCTCGTCATACAGCTGCTGTGTAATGGTGTAGTGCCAAAAGGTAGCCCAGCCTTCGTTCATTACTTGGGTTTGTTTTTGCGGATAAAAATACTGACTGATTTTGCGCACTATGCGCACCAGCTCGCGTTGCCAAGGCTCCAGCAAGGGCGCGTGCTTTTCAATAAAATACAGTAAGTTCTCTTCTGGCTCCGCTGGATAACGGTGTTTCTGTTCCGCTTGGGCATCTGCGTTGCGCGGTAGGGTTTTCCACAGCTCGTTAACTTGGGTTTGCAGATAGCTTTCTCGTGCTTTTTGGCGGCGTCGCTCTTCGGCCAGCGATAATTGCTGTGGGCGTTTATAGCGGTCGACGCCGTAGTTCATCAGCGCATGACAGCTGTCTAGGATGGCTTCTACTTGCGCTATGCCATGTTTGTCTTCGCATTCACTGATGTAGTGCTTAGCAAACAGCAGGTAGTCGATAATAGACTCCGCATCGGTCCAAGCTTTAAACAGGTAGTTGTTCTTAAAAAACGAGTTGTGGCCGTAACAAGCGTGGGCGATCACCAGCGCCTGCATCGGCAGGGTGTTTTCTTCCATTAAGTAGGCGATGCAGGGGTTGGAGTTGATCACAATTTCATAGGCCAGTCCCATTTGACCGCGTTTATAGTGTTGCTCGCTTTGAATGAACTTCTTACCGTAAGACCAATGGTGATAGCCGATGGGCATGCCAATGCTGGAGTAGGCATCTAGCATTTGTTCACCGGTAATGATCTCAATTTGGTTAGGATAAGTGCTTAAGCCATAGCTGTGAGCGATGCGGGCAATTTCCTGATGATAGACTTCCAATAACTCAAAGGTCCATTCAGGGCCGTCACTCAGTGGCTGAACGTGGGAATCTGTGTCAGTCATTGTCGTATTCATGGCCATGGTCACCTTATGCGGCTTGTTTTTTAAAGAGCTCACGAAACACAGGATAAATATCTTCTACCGAGCGAATATGCTCCATGGCAAAATTAGGAAACGCCTCTGCTAGCGTTTGGTATTCTTGCCACAGGCTTTGATGGGCTCGATTGGTGATTTCGATATAAGCATAATAACGCAGCATAGAGAGCAGACCCTCGCTAAGCAGTTGTTTACACAGGGGCGAGTCATCGGCCCAGTTGTCACCATCTGAGGCCTGAGCTGCATAAATGTTCCACTGCTCAGGCGGAAAACGTGCCTCTATGACTTTTTTCATCATGCGCAAGGCGCTAGAAACGATAGTGCCGCCGGTTTCTTGCGAATAAAAAAACTCTTGCTCGTCCACCTCTTTGGCTTGGGTGTGATGGCGAATAAATACGACCTCCACGTTCTTATAAGTACGTGTGAGAAACATGTACAACAGCAGGTAAAAACGCTTGGCCATGTCTTTGGTCGCTTGATCCATCGATCCCGAGACATCCATCAAGCAAAACATCACCGCTTGGGAAGAGGGAATCGGTCTTTGGACGAAGTTGTTAAAGCGTAAATCAAAGGTATCGATAAAGGGGACGGCAGCAATACGACGTTTAAGCTCGAGAATCTGTGCCTCAAGTTCAATAATACGCGCGTAATTTTGTGTTGGATGGCGGCTAAGTGTGGCCAGCTCCTGTTCTAGCTCGGCCACGGATTTACGCTTAGCCACTTGTAGCGCCATGCGCCGCGCCAAGGATTGGCGAAGCGAGCGTACTATATTAATATTGGCCGGTACCCCATCTGCGGCGTAGCCGGCGCGAAAGGTTTTCATTTCGCTGATCTTATTGAGCTTATTTTTTTCTAGGTTAGGCAGCTCGAGACCATCGAATAATAACTCCAAGTATTCGTCTTTGGAGATATTAAACACAAAGTCGTCGTGGCCGTCGCCTTGGTTACTGGCGTCGCCACTGCCACTGCCGCCCGCTCCGCCACCCAAGGGGCGGTCAACCTTATCACCGGCAATAAACTGATCGTTGCCCGGGTGGACCTGCTCCCTCAGTCCACCTTTGCCTTGATGGAAAATAGGCTCAGAAATATCACGCGTTGGAATAGAGACACTTTCCCCGTTCTCTATGTCCTGAATACTGCGTTTAAGCACCGCATCAGACACCGCTTTTTTCAATTGTTGTTGGTAGCGGCGGATAAAGCGCTGTCGGTTAACAGCACTTTTGTTGCGGCCATTTAGTCGTCTGTCGATAAAATGCGCCATAGTTTCCCCCAACGCTTAAGTGGACTTGCGCACCCGCAGATACCATTCAGATAACAAGCGCACCTGTTTACGGGTGTAGCCTTTTTCCATCATGCGTGCCACAAAGTTATCGTGCTTTTTCTGCTCGTCATTACTGGTTTTGGCATTAAAAGAAATGACCGGCAGCAGCTCTTCGGTATTCGAGAACATTTTCTTCTCGATCACGGTTCTGAGTTTTTCATAGCTAGTCCAGTTGGGGTTTTTACCGGCGTTATTGGCTCGTGCCCGCAGCACGAAGTTGACGATTTCGTTACGGAAGTCTTTAGGGTTACTGATGCCAGCGGGTTTCTCTATTTTTTCTAACTCAGCGTTGAGTGCGCCCCGGTCAAACAGCTGGCCAGTATCCGGATCGCGATACTCTTGGTCTTGGATCCAAAAGTCGGCGTAAATCACGTAGCGGTCAAAGATATTCTGCCCGTACTCAGAGTACGACTCTAAATAGGCGGTTTGGATTTCCTTACCAATGAACTCTACATACTTAGGGATCAGGTAGCCTTTAATGAACTCTAAATAGCGGTCATGGGTCTCTTGAGCAAATTGCTCGCGCTCAATTTGCTGTTCTAAAACATAGAACAAGTGCACTGGGTTGGCAGCCACTTCGGTGTGATCGAAGTTAAACACCCGCGATAATATCTTAAAGGCAAACCGCGTCGACAGGCCGTTCATGCCTTCATCCACACCCGCATAATCACGATATTCTTGATAGGACTTGGCCTTGGGATCCGTGTCTTTAAGGCTCTCACCGTTATAGACCCGCATCTTGGAGTAGAGGTTAGAGTTCTCCGGCGCTTTTAAGCGCGAGAGCACGGTAAATTGGGCTAACGCTTCCAAAGTACCAGGCGCGCACTTGGCGTTGGCCAGTTCACTGTTGATCAGCAGCTTTTGGTAAATGTCGATTTCTTCCGTCACCCGTAAGCAATAAGGCACTTTCACTATGTAGACTCGGTCCAAAAAGGCTTCATTATTACGGTTATGTTTAAAGTGCTGCCACTCTGACTCGTTTGAGTGCGCGAGTATGATGCCTTCGAAGGGCAGGGCAGACAGACCTTCGGTGCCGTTATAGTTACCTTCTTGAGTCGCGGTTAATAAGGGATGTAGCACCTTAATTGGCGCCTTAAACATCTCCACAAATTCCATTAACCCTTGGTTGGCCTTACACAAGGCGCCGGAATAGGAGTAGGCATCCGCGTCATCTTGAGAGAAATGCTCCAATTGACGAATGTCGACCTTGCCTACTAATGAGGAGATGTCTTGGTTGTTATCATCACCGGGTTCGGTTTTGGCGATGGCAATTTGATCCAATACGGAAGGGTACACTTTCTCTACCCGAAAACGGCTGATGTCGCCGCCGTATTCATGCAAACGCTTCACCGCCCACGGCGACATGATGGCGCGCAGGTAGCGTTTTGGTATGCCGTACTCTTGTTCTAATAGGCCTCCGTCCTCAACGGCATCAAATAAACAGAAGGGATGGTCGTTGACCGGTGAGCCTTTAATACGATAAATCGGCATTTTTTGCATTAAGGCCTTAATACATTCGGCTAATGAGGACTTACCACCGCCCACCGGACCCAATAAATAAAGGATTTGCTTCTTTTCTTCTAAACCTTGTGCCGCATGTTTTAAGTACGACACTATTAGCTCTACACTTTCTTCCATGCCATAAAACTCGGCAAAAGCAGGATAGCGGGCCACCACTCTATTAGAAAACAAGCGACTTAATCTCGGCTCTTGAGCCGTGTCGATCATTTCAGGTTCACCGATAGCCATTAACAGCCGTTCGGAAGCAGAGGCATAACAGGCTTTGTCTTCCCGACACAGTTCGAGGAATTCTTGCAGGCTATACTCTTCTTCCTTGGCTTTTTCATAGCGCGATTGATAGTGCTCGAAAATTCCCATGTGTTACCCCCTAAAGATCGAATTCAAGCCCAGTTAGTTGTTTTACGGGGTGGCTTGAGCCAAGCGCATTTCTTATTCCCCTGCCAAAAGGTTAGACAGGATTTATGCTTTGCGCTTGTGTAACATTCAGAAATATCGACCATTTTGAGAAAGCGACCACAGTTTTGGCCGGCTAAGCGACCATCTTTTTATAAGACCATATTGAAGCTGTAAGAAAAATCACGGCTGCGCCATGAGAAGTGGCTAATAGAAGGCGCCTTGATTGCCGCTAACGTAAATGTATTAGTAAAGGTGAGAGTGCTGGCGCTGTTAGCTATGTTGATGAGAGTTAGAGATAAGCCTGCCTGAGATAACCTTTATCCGTTGACATCATATTTGTCAGCAGTTAGATTGGCTAAACATTAGTTCCGCCGCTTGGTTAGCTTGAGTAAGTAAGCGAGGTTTGATGTGTAGCTCTGTTTAAGCACGTTTCCGTTTATTTTTGGCCCTCGCTTGCGAGGGTTTCTTTTTTATTTTCTTGATGTCATAGTGCCTGCCGTTAACGTAAGAAGTAAATTCTCGATAATTCCACTTTCTTCATTTTGCGATTAGATGAATTGTCCTGTGAACTGAGTTTTCTCAGCGTTTCGTTGACCAGATACCTGATTGGAGATAGATAGCCAGCTTCATAGATTAGTGCTTTCTTAATGAGGTCTCACCTTTATTTATGCCAACATGCGTAGTTTTACTTAGTTCCTAAAACGTTAGCTTATTGATCACAACTCATATTTAGTTTGCCAAGAACCGAGAAGACGCAATGATAGCGTTGCATGGGGGAGAGTCTTAAAATAAGACCCTAAATGACCTGCCGTCACCTTTGCTTGTGGATGAAGAACGTATGATGGAAATTGAAGATATCATTGCCGACAAGATCATCGCTCGCACCAAAGGTTTGATCCCCTACGACATCAATGTGATGAACAAGCAGGGCATAGTGGTCGCCTCCACTGATGCCAGCCGCGTCGGGCGCGAGCATCAAGGGGCGCGCTGGGTGATTGAGCATCAAGAGTCGGTGACGGTGGATAACGCCAGCACTCGCTATTTAGCTGGCGCTAAACCTGGGGTTAATTTACCCATAGAGTATCAAGGCAACTGCATTGGGGTGGTGGGCATTACCGGTGATCCCGATAAGGTATGTGAGCTGGGCGCGCTTTTAAAAATGACGGCTGAGCTGTTAGTAGAACAAAGCCGTGAAAAAGACGCGGCACTGCAACTGCGTATCGAAAAAGAAAACTGCATTAAGCAATTACTGCAAGGCCAACTGGATGAAACCCAAGCCTTGAGCGCGTTAAAAAAAGTACAGCTCAGCATACGGCTACCGGCGGTGTGCGTGATCATTACACCCTCGGATCCTGCGCGCATGGTACAACAAAAGCTGGACCTAACACCGAGCTTGGCCCTGACTTTAAATGGCGTGTTTTGTTTTAACTCGGATGCAGGCTTGAGTTTTATCCTAGATGGTGGCTCGAATACCGAATCTCACCTTGCCGCTAAACTGGGGCAATTGACTCGCTTGTTGGCTCAGCCTTTTAGCGTCGGCATTGGCTGTACCGTGGACACGTATCAAGCTTTGGCCTTATCGCAAGTCACTGCCCGTGCCGCGTTGCAATTTGGCTTAGCCGAGGTAGCCACGTCTAATTGCGTTCATAAGAACAGCGTAAATAAGAGCACTACATACAACCGTTACTACTATGACCACCATAAAGAAAAAATCATCATTAACTCCAGCGCCAAAGGGTGGCATCTTTCAGAGCTGACCAAAGAATACCGCGCCTTGTGTGCTGCGGACGCCAATGGCTCGCTGCGCCACACATTGCAAACCTTAATGTCTTCTTCCAACGACATGACTTCTTGTGCTCAGCAGCTGAATATTCACCGTAATACCTTGCGTA
Organism: Candidatus Oceanisphaera merdipullorum; assembly: GCA_018883865.1. Classification (GTDB taxonomy): domain Bacteria; phylum Pseudomonadota; class Gammaproteobacteria; order Enterobacterales; family Aeromonadaceae; genus Oceanimonas; species Oceanimonas merdipullorum. The sequence continues at coordinate 1,598 of JAHLFI010000092.1, read as the reverse complement.
ACCGGTTAGAAAAAATTCAAGACATCACAGGCGTCAATTACAAAAAATTGGATCAATTATTCCGCTTGTATTTGGGCAAGGTCATACTTGATTAAACCAGCTACGTTGAGAGTGTTTAACTTAGTCTAAGATGCGTTTCGTTTTTAAAAATACCCGCTATGCACAACAAGCTGCATCGTTGATTGTGCATTTGCACATAGCCTTTCGTGGTTAAAACACAGATACTTAAGGTTGCTCGTTACACTCCATCATTTAAGGTACTGACATGAAAAAGATTGTTATTGCTCCTGATTCTTTTAAAGAAAGTTTGACTGCGCTTGAAGTTGCCGAAGCGATTAAACAGGGTTTTCAAACTGTGTACCCAAATACGGAGTATGTGTTAGTCCCCATGGCTGATGGTGGTGAGGGCACGGTAGAAGCATTAGTCGCCGTAACTGACGGTAAAATCGTGCGCACTCAAGTAACAGGCCCTCTGGGTAATCAAGTTGACGCTCATTATGGTTTATTGGGTGATGGCAAAACTGCCGTGATTGAAATGGCCTCAGCCTCTGGTTTACACCATGTGTTGCTCGAAGAGCGCGACCCGTGTGTGGCCACGTCTCGCGGTACCGGTGAGTTGGTGCGCCATGCACTGGATGCCGGTGTGCGCCACATTATCGTCGGTCTTGGTGGCAGTGCCACCAACGACGCCGGCATTGGCATGCTGATGTCATTGGGTGCTAAGTTTAACGATGCTCAAGGTAACGCCATTCAAGACGGCGGTGCGGCCTTAATCGATGTGAAGACCATAGACTTGAGCGATCTGCACCCAGCTATGGCTGAGTGCACGTTCGAAGTTGCCTGTGACGTGGACAACCCCTTGTTAGGCGAGCGTGGTGCCACTGCTATCTTTGGCCCACAAAAAGGTGCCACCGAAGAGAAGCGCGTGATTTTAGAAAAAGCCATTACTCATTTGGCGGATGTTATCGTTGCCAATGGCTTTAGCGATCAGCGCAACACCAGTGGCGCGGGTGCTGCGGGCGGCATGGGCTTTGGCATGATGACCTTTATGAAGGCCACTTTTAAGCCGGGTATCGAAATAGTGGTCGAAGCCACTAATTTAAAAGAACTGGTGAAAGGTGCCGACTTGGTGATCACCGGTGAAGGTCGTCTCGACAGCCAAACTATCTTTGGTAAGACGCCCATTGGGGTGGCCAGAACTGCCAAGCTGTACGACATCCCAGTAATTGGCATAGCTGGCAGCCTGAGTGCCGACGTGGCTGTGGTATGCGAACATGGCATAGATGCCGTGTTCTCGATTATGCCGCGTGTGATGACACTAAAAGAAGCCTTTGCCGATGCACAAGTGAACGTGACCTTTACGGCACAAAACATCGCAACCGTAATGGCGATGCAAGCTAAGTAAAAGCTAACAGCCGTAAACTATAAGCGAACAACACCGAGCACAAGCTCGGTGTTGTTTACAGGTGCTGCTATATTCAGCCTAAAGTAAAAAGCCCGCTCAATGAGCGGGCTTTTTAGTGTTTGGTGCGTCCTAGTGGATTCGAACCACCGACCCCTACCATGTCAAGGTAGTGCTCTAACCAACTGAGCTAAGG
>JAHLFI010000091.1 GCA_018883865.1 Candidatus Oceanisphaera merdipullorum | reverse complement strand
CTCAAACCAATCGGTCACCAGATAATCTAGGCCTAGGTAACGACTCAGGGCCGAGCCATCTATGGTTTTGCCTCTGCCGCCGCCGCTAAATTCTGGCGGGGCCAAGTCGCGAAGACTCGCCGCTTGGCTGTAAAAATCGCGACGGCTTGGGTGATGAGGCGCACTTACATTTAAAGTGCTCGGCCAATCACTACGCGCCAGTAATGCCGGAATAAAACGTAGCAAGTCTTCTTGAGCCACCAGATTAATAGGCTCTTCGCCGCCTTCAAAGCTGCGCCCCGCTAAAAAACGCCCCGGCTCCCGGCTGCCACCCACTAAACCGGACAAACGCAGGCAGAGCACCTGTGCAATACCACTGCCCTGCATGGCCATTTCTGTGGCTTGCATGCGCTCACCGCGCTCTGAGTCGGGTGCGGCGTCCGCTTCGCACTTAGCGCCTAAGCCACTGTAAATAGACGTGGCGCTGGTAAAGATTAACCGCGTCACGCCACCCAAGGCGGCTAATTGCGCCACGTCGCCAAGACGCTGGGCATAGTGATTCAGCTTACCCGGCGGCACGCATAAAATTAAGGTGTCGGCGGCTAACACTTGCGGCCACTGTGCTGGCAACGGCGCATTTAAATCCCACACTAAGGTTGCGATGCCAAGCGCAGCCAGGCGCTGCGCTTTATCCTTTGTGGTGGTGGAGCCAGCCACCTTATAGCCTAAGCCTTGTAAGGTGAGCGCCAGCGGCTCCCCGAGCCAGCCCAGCCCCACTATGGCCACAGACAGGCTGGGGGCGGCCATAACATTAGTAGACATAATTCAGCTCATTAGGCGTGATAAACGTTTTCGGCAGGCCCAACATATCTTGGTAGATCACCGAATAATACAGCACACTCTGCACATAACCGCGGGTCTCTCGATAAGGGATATTTTCTACCCAGACATCAAGCGGCCGAGAGCCGCTGTTGCGCAACCACGTATCGATACGCCCAGGGCCCGCATTATAAGCGGCAATGGCGGCCACACGGTTATTGCTGTAACGGTCGAGCATTTGTTTAAAATAGCTGGATCCCAACTGAATATTCACATCGGCGCGATACACATCCGAGGCCTGTCTAAAGTCGGTGATATTGAACTTACGCGCCGTCTCCGTGGCTGTGCCGGGCATTAATTGCATTAGGCCACCCGCCCCTACCGGAGAGCGAGCTTGTTCATAAAAGGCACTTTCTTGGCGCGTAATGGCAAACAGGGTTGCTTCATTCACGCCTAGTAGCTGGGCTTGACGTTGAAAAACGGGCCTGTATACCACAGGAAAGCGCAAGTCTAAGTGATCCCAAGCCTGCAGCTGAATGCTGGCCTGAATCGACTTATCAAACCAACCCAGCTTTAATGCCAAACTGCCCAGCGCCAAGCCATCGGCTTCACTGACCTTACCCAACATGTGATACCACTCGCTGCGAGCGGCGGTTTTATCGCCTAAGGCTAACCATTCTTCCGTTCTGGCGAAAGCGGGCCAACGACTACGAGCCTCTGCCACAGAAGGCGCGGCGGGCAGGGATTTTTTCTGTAAGGCATAGGGCACCTTGCTTTGTTGGGCGGCTAAAAAGCCGTAGTAATCGCGGTTATTAGCCGCCAACTTCCACGCTTTATCCCCTTCGCCGTGGTGATTTTGTGCCTTTAATGCACGGCCACGCCAATATTGCCAACGGCTGTCTTTTTGGGTTTCGGCCGATAAGCGATCGATCCAGCTGGGTAAATGGCGCCAATCTTGCTCCCAAATCGCCAGCCGTGCACGCAATTCAAATAAGTCCTCTGTGCCCATGACGGGCAAACGGCTATCGAGCCAGCTGCGATAATCATGGGTGCGGTTATACATTAAGCGTTGCGCCAATTTTTGCTCAATACGGGCTACTTGGGCATTCGTTAAGCCCGCTTGGCGTTGGTACTTAGGATATAAGCTCATCACTTGCACATATTCGGTATCGGCTAATTTGGCCAAGGCTAGGCTCAGCGCTGTCTTTTGCGCCTCACCAGATACGCGCATTAGGTTGCCTTTCAGCAACTGTTGGGGATTTTTGTCTAACGACTGCAGCAGCGCACTGGCCGGCTGCGCCGCTGGGCTAAGCTGGCGGCCCAAGTAGGTCACTAAAGCGTGCTCATCTTTCTCATAGGCCAGTAGCATACGCTGCCAGATATCTTCGTCGGTGCGCCCGCCGACGGTTTTCCACGCATCAAACAAAGGGTCACAGGCCTCGGCGCGCGAACCGCCGTGCAACCACAGCAACTTGGCACCGGCAATGGCGGTGTTTTTATCTCCTAACGCCCACTTAGCTCGATAATGGGCGCATTGCAGCACTTCACTGTTCGGGAGCTGAGGGTAAAGGGTTAAGAATTCATTCCAGCGCTGCTCTCGGACTAAACGATGCAAATAGCGCCCTTCTAACCGATCGCTCAACAAAGAGTCGGGGTAAGTGTGCATAAAATTCACCACCTGAGTCGTGCTCAAGTTAGTGATGCGATCGGCTAGGTATTGAAAATCTAAATAGGGGGTCAGAGGATAACTGCCTAGGCCTTGGCGCAGTTGTTGAAAGCGCGCCACATCATTTTTATTTAACGCCTGCTCTGCTTGGCGATATTGTTCACGCAGTGGTGCCGTCTGTGCGCTTACGCTCATGCCGACTAGCAGCAAACCTAATCCTAACCAAAGTCTCACCAGCGCATCCCTCAATCGTAAATAGAGAGCTATCCTATGTAATAGTCACAACACTGCCAATGGGGAATACGAAATAATCTGTTTAAATCTGACAATGGGAGCCGCACAGCACCAAAAGTGCACTTAAATACGTAGCCAGATACCCAAAAGGGAGCAAAACGAGGAAGTAAGGAATAAAGAACCGCTAGTCAGGGTAACCAACACCTGCTAGGTTAAGAGTGCCCGTAAGGTTTCATCCATTCGAGTCTGACTTAAAGCAGTCGACTCTGACAAGACTAAAATGTGGGTAGCGGCGATTGGGTCACAGATTTTTAAGCCGCTCGCCATAGCGCCGCCAAAGGTTGATTTGGATCACATTATTTAAGCTCGGTCAGGGTAGTCTAAAGTTGTACACAAACATGAGCACACCCAGGGGGTATTTTATGTCCATTACTATTACCAGCACCGTCATCGACATTTCTCCCGCCATCCGTGAACGGATTGAAAGTCGCTTTGAAAAACTGTCTCGTCGCCAAGTCGATCTGATAGCACCGCATGTAATTATCAATAAAGAAGGCCTTAAATATCAGGTTGAAGCCACAGCTGGCGTGCGCCACGACACTTTGTTCGCCAAGGCAGAAGACGATAACTTATACGCCGCTATTAAAGATTTGGGCCAAAAGCTGGAACGCCAGTTAAACCGCTATGCAGATAAGCCGTTAGCCCAGCGTGCCGTAGCCGCAGGTGCAGCGGGAGCCGTATTAGCGGGTGAGTTAGGCGATGAGTCAGACGACGAATTTGATGAAGAATTCGACCACGAATTTGACGAAGAGGAATAATTTTCCTGAGTCATGCTCGCCGCAGGTGTTAAGCGCCCCGCAGCTGACTGTTAAATAAATTTAAAAAGACCGAATTGCTTCGGTCTTTTTTTATGGATATTGGCTAGCATGTGAAGGCCGCTATCCGGCAGTGCCTACCGCTTTTTTCGTCCTTTTCAAACCAATTGTGTTACTTTAAAGTCAATTTTTGAAAAAGACTTGCCAGCTTGCCTGCTTTTCAGTATTTGTAAGCCGTATTTCTGTTGAGTGTTGAGTGTTTAACTGTATGTTTTTCTTTCCCTACTTTTTAGAGACACCCCCTTTGTTGCCAGCCCAGTGCTCGCCGAACACGTGTTGGCACCTAGGGTGGGGGCATCTGGTCTAGCAAGAGAGTAGCGAAAGACGAACAGATAAGCCTCCCGCTGGGAGGCTTTTTTATGAGCTGACATTTTTAGGTAATAAGGGAAGCCCCATTGATAAATCTGGATGAGATCAGAACCCACATCAGCAGCTTAGATAAAGAGCTGTTAGCCCTGCTGGCCAAACGTAAGAGCCTGAGCCTAGACGTGGCGCGCAGTAAGATGCAGAACCCAAGACCCATTCGAGACCAAGAGCGCGAGCAGGCACTGTTGGTGGAGCTGATCAATCAAGGCCGACTTTTAGGGCTAGATGCGCATTATGTGACGCAGATTTATCACACCATTATTGAAGATTCTGTCCTCTCGCAACAGGCTCTGTTGCAAGACTTGCTGAACCCTCAAGATGAGACGCCAGCCATTAGCGTGGCATTTTTAGGGTTGCGCGGCTCTTACTCCAACATGGCGGCGCGCAAGTACTTATCGCGTTTTAAAGCTTCTCTGGTAGAGCACAACTGCGATACCTTTCAGCAAATTTTTGATACCGTCGAGTCGGGTCAAGCGCAATACGGCATCTTACCGATTGAAAACACCAGCTCAGGCGCCATCAATGATGTGTTTGATTTAATTCAACACACCAGCCTGTCGATTGTCGGTGAGCTCACCCAGCCCATTGAACATTGCATCTTGGTGGCGGTCGACACTGACGTCAGCAAGCTGACCACGCTTTATACGCATCCTCAAGTATTTCAGCAATGCTCACAATACTTAAGCACTTTACCCAATGTAAAAGTTGAGTTTTGTGCCGCCTCTTCCAACGCCATGGAGCTGGTAGCGCAACAGCAGCGCCCAGACATAGGTGCCATGGGCAGTGCCGATGGGGGTGAGTTGCACGGCTTAACACCACTGGTCAGCGGGTTGGCCAATCAAAAACAAAACATGACTCGCTTTATCGTAGTGGCGCGCAAGCCGGTGGAAGTGGCAGAGCAAATTCCAGCCAAAACCAGCTTTATTATGTCGACCGGCCAGCAAAGCGGCGCACTGGTAGAAACCTTATTGGTGCTGCGTAATCATGATATTCCCATGACGAAACTGCAGTCGCGCCCCATTATTGGCAATCCGTGGGAAGAAATGTTCTACGTGGATGTGGCCGCTAATGTGAACAGTTCGGCCATGCAAGCAGCCTTGAACGAGCTCAAAGACATAGTGCATTTTATTAAGATTTTGGGCTGCTACCCCAGCGCTGAAGTTGCACCCACTCGGCTATCATCTAAGGCGCTCAGCCAAGGCCAAAAGCCTGCGGCTGCAATAGCTGCCATCGACAGTTCCACTGCAGATAGCAAAGTCATCCTGCTGGCGCTGCAAGTAGGTCGTTTTCGCATGAGTCAGCAAGAGCCATTATTGATTAGCTTGTTAGATAAGTGGCCACAACGCCAAGGGCTGCAAGAAATAGCGCGGCGCGTAAAGGAGCAAGGTGGCCAAGTGTTAGGCGCGCCTTGCTTTGGTGAGGGCGATAGCCAGTTTGAGCAATCACGCCTGCAAGAGCTGCGTAAAGTGGCCCAACAATTTGATTTAGCCACAATCACGCCGGTGCACACGCCAGAGCAATTACAACGCGCCGCCGATTCGTTAGATAGCCTGTTGTTACAGCCCATCAGCGCCAAACACGAGGAGCTATTAGCTGCAGCAGGCCGCAGCACACGGCCTATTTTCTTGCCGTTAGCTGGCTCCTTAAATGACACCTTGGTTGCTGCCGAGCAGGTATTAGCACAAGGCAATCAGCAGCTGGCTTTTATCGACACTCAAGCCCGCGGCTTAACTGAACTATTGGACTTGCAACGACACAGCCGCCTGCCATTGGTGAGCCAATTAAACGCCAATCAAGCCAATCAAGCCGTGTTAGCCGAGCTTGGCGTCGCGCTAAAAAGCGCGGGCATCCAAGGTTTTTGTTTAACCCTACAAGAAGACGATAACCTAGTCCCCTTGCAACAACTGGCCCAGCGTTTATATCGGGATTAATTTAGCATCAAGCAAAATATTAAGCCCAGCTCTTTAAAGAGCTGGGCTTTTTTGTGGGTGTACTTCAACCCTGTACCGCTCGGCTTCTATAAGATCAGAGCGCAAAGAAAAACACCGAGCCTACACAGTAGACTCGGTGTTTTTAAGCCCTTAGCTTCTAGCTTTCAGCTTTCAGCTTTCAGCTTTCAGCTTTCAGCGCCATGATGGCGACTGTCGTTGGCTTGCGCTAACAAATTGCGGCTTTCTTTGAGGAAAGTATCGGCATAATCACCGAAAAACTCACTCACAGTACTGAACTGCTCCACGAAAGCCTCACGA
>JAHLFI010000090.1 GCA_018883865.1 Candidatus Oceanisphaera merdipullorum | reverse complement strand
AGCAAGCCATAGAAACCCTGCTTGAGCGTGAAGCCGAACGACAGCAAAAAGAAAGCGATAAGAAAGAGCAAAAAATGCTCGATGAGCTCACGCTACATCGCTTTTATAGCCAGAAAAACGGTAACCGATAGCGCCGAGCTTTCCGCTGCGAAACTATCAATCCAGCGTCAGGTACCAGTTTAAAGACAAATACTCAAACTGTGGCGAAGTCCACTTCGCCGAAGATACGGCCACCTCTTAGGCCTAAACCAAAGTACCTGAAACAAAAAACAGCTGCGCTGGGTACTCAAGCTTTTACAATCTTGGTTCGATTCTTGCATTAATTTGACATTAGTCTGAAGTTGCCGCTGAGCTTGATAGCGTCACGCAGCGTGATAGAGCACATTAGGCTAACGATTAAGCCGCAGGATTGATGGGGAACACTTCAATGACCATGAATATAACGTCGGTAAGCGTACAGACAAACGCACAAACAGGCGCTGCTGTTTCAGGTAAGGCCGCGAGCGCGGCTAATGGTGGTCTGTTTGCCGAGGTATTTTCACAAGAGTCTGATAGTCAATCATCTCCATCTTCAGCATCCACAGCAAATCAAGGTGCGCGGGCTGCTAATGGTCAACATTCGTCTGTGCCAAATAAGTCTGTTGATACTGAGCCAGCTGAACAACAGGACGAGGCGCCAGACGACACGAGTGCCGAGCTTGCCGCACCTGTTACTAACGCACCTGTTACTAACGCACCTGTTACTAATGCCACTGTTACTCATACAACTGTCAAAGCTGCTTCCACCTATGATGCTTCTCGCCAGTCTGCAGATGAAACGAGTGCAGACCAAGCGGAGCTTGCGCCACCGAGTGCGCCTGCGCTTAGCTTTGCCCCAAACCAGACTTCTTATCTTGAGTCATCTGAGCTTGAGTCTTCACAGACTAGGGAAGCCAAGGCAGATAACAACCTAGCCGCCGAAGACGCTGCTACGGAGATGAATACCCAACGGCAAGGCGGCAGCGCTTTGCCGCCGCTTGAGTCTGCTGCATCGCCAGCTCAGGCCGCCGTCTCCTCCTCCGAATCTACAGCTAAGTCACTGATTGTAGACGGGCAGGGTCAGAATAAAGCAGAGATTGAAGCAGAAAGTAAGATAGAGAATAAAACAGAGAGCAAAGCGGTCACGCTGAATTCAGATAACCCTGCAGCAAATGAGGCGGTAAAAGCCGCAGCCAATCACCTTAATCGCACGAATATAGGCTCCACTGGGTCAGTGAACCCTGCTGATTTAACGGCAGCTAAAGCTGGCGCGAGCGCTGAGCTATCAGAAGGTGCAGCCAAACAAACGAGCTCAGCCGCTGCCAGCACCACGGCTCAATCGGTGTTAGCCTCATCAGCGCCGCTCAACGCCCAAGCTACTCAAGTGGCTCAGGCAAATAACCAAACGGCACAAATATTAGCTGAGCACGCCGACGTTAAGATGCAAGCTCAAGCCAAAGTGAGTGAGCAAGCCGTTAACACCGAGCAGGCTAACCGTACCGTCAATCTTGCCCCCGAGATGGCGGCACGCACTGCAGCACCGGAATGGTTGGCACAAATTGAGCATGGCAAGCGTTGGTCGCAAGCGCCGAGCAAGGCTACGGCTCACACCTTAGCGACAGACGAGGCGTCCTCGGCTCTAGGCGAGAAGTTAGGTGACAAATCGGGCGCCGCGCGCGCGATTAACGCCGCTTTGACTCAGGCTGAGCAGGCTGGTGGCCAAGCAAGAGTCTCGGTGAATTCCTTAGCTGAAAATGCGGCCAGCGACTTAAGCCAGACCAATATCGAGCAAGCTAAACCCTTAGAAAGTACCGGCCAAGAGGCCAGCGGTTTACTCCTCAATCGCGAACATACCTTATTAGCCGCCTCGCCTGAGCGTACCGCCATGTTAGACAAGGCGTTGACCTTACATGGATCGGCGGAGCAAAACGCCAAGCAGCTGGCGCAACAAGCTCAGGTGTTGGTCAGTCAGAATTTACAAGAAGCAGAGATTAAGCTGAATCCGTCTGAGTTTGGCGCCATGCGCATTCAAGTCCGTATGGAGCAAGGCGAGGTGCAGGTGCAATTTGTGGCCAGTCATCCGCAAGCTCGGGAATTACTGGAACAAGCCATGCCCCGCTTAAGAGAAATGCTGCAGCAACAAGGCATGAACTTACAACAAGGTGGCCAGCAGCAAGGTAATCAGCAAGGGCAGCCATCGCAAAACCAAGCCGCTGCTGGCTTCTTGTCTGGGCAAGGGCTTGGCCAAGACTCAGGTCAGTCGGGGCAGCAGTCAGGTCAACAAGCCAATCAAGCTGCCAGTCAAACAGGGCAAGAATCCGAGTGGCGTAGTTATTCTGCTAACGGCGATGAAATACAAGAGCAAAGGTTAAATAATCAATCTCGCGCGCTTTATGGTGCCGATGGCGCCAAAATAGACTTTTTTGCTTAACCGAAACGAGTACACTAAGCGCCGCTCTCTGAACGGTCAGCTTATTAAAGGGGTAGTACGATTCGTCTGCTGAAGGCGCCCGCACTCAAGACACCCACTCAACGCATACATTAAGAGTAATTAAGGGTAAACATGGCCGATAATCTGATCATGCCCAAAGTGGCATGGTACAAACGTAAACTTATTTTAATCCTTATTGCCATCTTATTGGTGGCGTTAGGGGTCGGCGGCGCCATGTTGTTAATGCCATCGGGCGAAAAAGTTGAGCAAGAACCCGTTGTCGATACCAAGCCATTATATGTGGGCTTATCGCGGCCGTTTATTTTCCCGGTGTTGGCGGGGCGACGTGAGCGTTTAGTGCAAATTGAAGTGCAACTTATGGTGCGCGGCGATCAAGGCCAACTTGATTCCCAGCGTCATCTGCCGTTATTAGAAAGTACCTTATTGACCGTGTTTAGTCGGCAAACCGCCGACAATTACATCACGGCGGAAGGGAAACTCACCGTCAGGCAGGAAGCGCTTGATGAACTGAATGCAGTGCTGACCGAAGAAGTGGGTCATCCTCTGGTCGAAAAAGTGCTGTTTACCAGTATCGTAATGCAATAGGTGAATCGTGAGCGATCTCTTATCTCAGGATGAAATTGATGCCCTGTTACACGGGGTAGACGATGTAGAAGAAGACGCCGGTAATGCGGGCGGCGTGTCTATGTTCGATTTTTCCTCTCAAGACCGCATAGTGCGCGGGCGTATGCCCACCCTTGAGATGGTGAACGAACGTTTTGCCCGCCATATGCGCATCAGCTTATTTAATATGATGCGCCGTACCGCCGAAGTGTCGGTGAATGGTGTGCAGATGATTAAATTTGGCGAATACGTGCATTCGCTGTTCTTACCCACCAGTTTAAACATGGTGCGCTTTCGTCCGCTTAAAGGCATAGGTCTGGTGACCATGGAAGCGCGCTTGGTGTTTATTCTGGTGGATAATTTTTTTGGTGGCGACGGTCGTCATGCCAAAATTGAAGGCCGTGAATTTACGCCTACCGAGCGGCGCGTCATTCAATTACTACTGAAATTAATATTTGAAGATTATAAAGAAGCCTGGTCGCCGGTGATGGACGTGGAGTTTGAGTATTTAGACTCAGAAGTGAACCCCACCATGGCCAACATCGTCAGCCCCACGGAAGTGGTGGTGGTCAGCTCCTTTCATATTGAGTTGGACGGCGGCGGCGGTGATTTTCACGTTACCTTACCCTACGGCATGCTAGAGCCCATTCGTGAACTGCTGGATGCGGGTGTGCAAAGTGATAAGGGTGAGAATGACTTGCGCTGGAGCAAGGCGCTGCGCGATGAAATTCTCGATGTAAAAGTAGATATGTCGGTGCGGCTGCTGGAAAAAGAGCTGAGTTTGCGAAACATCATGGAGCTGCAGCCCGGCGATATTATTCCCATCGATATGCCAGAACATCTATTGGTGTCGGTCGAAGGCTTGCCTACTTTCCGTGCGCAGCTGGGGCGTTCCAGCGATAAAATGGCGGTGCGCATCAGCGAAAAAATTAAGAAGCCAGACACGATTAAAAACGAACTCAATCAGGTAACGCGCCGCGGTATTCGCATTGACGGTGAAGCCGAATTAGCAGAATTAGAAAGAACGATCGAGGATGCATCATGAGTGATGAACAAAACGAGATAGATGACGTTTGGGGCCAAGCCATGGCGGAGCAGGGTGAGCAAGACAGCGCCGCTGAGACCGCGGATACCAACGCGGTCAAGCCCGTAGAGTTGGATGATTTTAACGACACCAACAAGGCGCCGCTGTCTGGAGATGAAAGGCGCAAGCTGGACGCTATCTTAGATATTCCGGTGACCATTTCCATGGAAGTGGGCCGCACTCAGATCAGTATTCGTAATCTGTTGCAGCTTAACCAAGGCTCGGTAGTGGAGTTGGATCGCTTAGCCGGTGAACCATTAGATGTGATGGTAAATGGCACCTTAATCGCCCATGGCGAAGTGGTGGTGGTGAACGACAAGTTTGGTATTCGACTGACCGATGTGATCAGCCAAACCGAACGCATTAAAAAGTTGAAATGATGCGCACTTTTCTCATCTTATTACTGCTTCCCATGGCAGTGCTGGCAGAAGGGCCAGAGATCAAGTGGGGTTCGTGGGCTGTTTCGTCGTTAACTGTGATAGCCGCTATTTTCGTACTGGGCTGGCTGTTGCGCCGGCTGCGCGGTGCTGCACTATTAGGCGGCAGTCGCCAGCTTAAAATAGTGGCCTCATTAGCCATTGGCCAACGGGAGCGCGTGGTCGTGGTGCAAGTGGGTGAAGAACAATGGTTGCTGGGCGTGACTGCGCAGCAGATCTCTGGCTTGGGTAAATT
>JAHLFI010000089.1 GCA_018883865.1 Candidatus Oceanisphaera merdipullorum | reverse complement strand
AGAGGCGAACCTGACACGTGCGCTGCACGACATAGAAAGAAGTAGCCATAAGCGCACTTACACCAAACGCAAAAATAACCGCGTTAGTATGCAGAGGGCGCAAGCGGCTGTAGGTCAGCCAAGGCGTTTCGAAGTTAAGAGCAGGCCAAATTAGCTGTGCTGCAATGAGCACACCTACTGACATGCCTATAATGCCCCAGATTACGGTCATCACCGTAAACTGGCGAACTACAGTGTAGTTGTAGTTTGGTTGATTATTAGTTTGACTCATCGTTATAGTTCCGCTTCCACTGCTTGTTATTCAGGTCTGTGATCGTTTTACAATAACCACGTCGGAAGAATTGTTGAAGACAACTGCTTTTTTTTTGTTTACGGCAGCCGCACCCTCAACTACTTAATTAACTTGTTGTTAACAATGGTAATCGAGAAGTCGGGAACTGCGGTTGCGCGGAGAGGATGATAAAGGACTGGGCCAAAAAATGACAGTTTAAACAGGAATATGATTGCCACTTAACCGCCCTCATAATGCATAACAAACTACCTTGATCAAGATCAATTGGGCTAGTGGATTGTGTGCAATACAGGAAGAAAATAGTCATGAGAGACCGTCTTACCGGCCCTAAACTGGGTCAAATCGTAGTGGTATTAGTGATACTAACCGCCGCTTTTGTCTATAAAACCTATAAAAACAATACCAATGACACTATTTCAGAAAATGCTAATATTAAACTATGTGACATAGGTCACGAAAAATGCACCTTGAAGCAGAGAAAACTTTCGGCAATAGGTCAGTTAAACGCCGAAAAACTGCAACCCGAGTCCGCTTTTTCCTTGTCAGTTTCCTTCTCCGAGCCGGATACCAAAGTGTTAAAAAGTCGCTTAGAAGGGCACAGCATGTACATGGGTACCTTACCGGCACTACTCAAAGAAACCGCACCCGGTCTATGGCAAGGGCGAGCCATGGTCGGTGCTTGCTCTGAGCGGAACATGATCTGGGCTTGGGTCTTGGATGTAGAGCAGGGTGGTGAAACACAGCAATTTAAGTTCTTTTTTGAAGTGCGGCGATAAACCATCAGCAAAAGACCTGCAGCGTTCTTTGTCATTTATTTTTATCTGATCGCTGACCGATTAAAGCTGAAAACTGTGGTTAATGCCGATAACTGTATTTATCGGCATTAACTTAAATGCGGCTTATATGCACGCTTGTCCACAACAGGTAAACTGTATAAACGTACAGCCAGAAGCCTGATGTTATGACTCTCACCATATTCCCCACGGCCATGCCGTTATTCGATGCCCCTCAGTATCTAGAAGAGGGAAACAGCGTCGTTAACCAACATATTGCCGATGTCACCTTAAATAAGGTACCAGACGCGGCCTTTATCTATGAACATGCCATGGACTGGTTGCTCGAAAGCCGCTTTAGTGATAACAACTTTAAAAGCTACCGCAGCGAGCTGACCACCTTTTTGCATTGGTGTTTCGATGTGGAGCAGACGTCGCCGATTTACCTGACTCGGCGTGGCATCAATGACTATGTACAGTACTGTTTGGCACCGCCTAAAAGCTTGATTGCCTATCGTAATGTGGCGCAATTCGTCTTAAGTAAAGACTGGGGCGATCGCCAACCCAATCCATTGTGGCGCCCATTCTTAGGCAAGAAACAAGATGGCATTGAACTGCCATATCGAGTGATGGATGCAACACTGAAAACCAAAATCGCGATTTTGTCTTCCTTTTATAGCTACTTAATTAATGAAGAAGTCATTGAGCGTAATCCGGCGGTGATGTGGATGCGCCACAGTCGCTTTGGTTCACAGCCAGCGGTCGTTGCAGGACTTGATGAAGCCGAAGAAGTACGCGTATTCAGTGATTTACAATGGTCTTATGTGATGAGTACGGCGCGCGAATTGGCCGAAGCGGATCCCGAACGCCAAGCACGCAGCTTATTTTTAGTGTCATTGATGTATGGCTGCTATTTGCGGATCTCTGAAGTGGCCGCCAGGCCCGGCTTTTCTCCAGTGATGAGCCAGTTTCGCCGCGACAGTCATACCGGCATTTGGAGTTTTCATATCCCAATCAGCAAAGGTGGCAAAAAGCGCACCGTGGCCGTGTCTCGCGAGCTGCTGGATGCCCTTAAAAACTACCGAGAAAGTTTAAATTTATCGCCATTACCCAGCCCAAACGACGCTACGCCACTCTTTACTCGCCATAAAGCTGCCGGACGAGGGCGCGACCAAGGCCTCCTCAATGCCAATCTCGGCGTGCGCCAATTGCGTGACTTACTCAATGAGGTGATCAGCCAAGCTGCCAACCAAGCTGCACTCGATGGCTTTGAACACGACGCTGAAGAGATGCGCACCTTAACCGTGCACAGTATTCGCCACACCGGCATTACTCACGACATTAACTTAAATGGCAGACCCTTATCCCACGTACAAGCGGACGCCGGCCACGACAGCATAGACACCACATCACAATACTTGCATACCAGTAAGATTGAGCGTCACGAAAGTGCCGCCAGCAAACGACTTGATCGGTTGCAGAACGTCACACTGAACAACCGCCAAGAATGAGCAGCTATATAGCTTGAGTTCAAGTAGGCCAAAGACAGCTAAACACACAGTATGAGGCCGGTATCTATAATAGAAGAATATCTTATTTAACATAATATACATTATGCGAAGTAACATAAGTTGGAAGTGAGGGGCTCTCTAGCCCAGTGTTTTGGCGGCTTTGCCTTGTTTAGGTTTAGGCTTTTGCTTAACGTCATAAATTAGTACATTGCGCGTTTACGTTTATACGCAATCTTATGTTGATGCGTAACGTTGGTCGGCTGGTTCCTGCGCCCGCCAATCTTTCTGCACACGACCTTCGTTTTTTCTACTGTTTTTTTTCTGTTACTTGGCCGTCTTCTTGATGTTGATCAGGATCTCGCGCTAAGCCACGCTAGTAATCTGTATACTGGCAATCTGTACACCGGATAGCTAACAGCCCACGTTAAATCTCGAACTTCATGCTTTAATCTACAGCAGTAAACCTTAAGCTCGAAACCAACCTACATAAATCGCATCGGCTGGACTCACACTTAAGCCGTCATTTAGAGAGGTATCCAGTGCACTGAGAAAAGAAGTTACCGCGGCAAGCATGTTATGACGGCGCGAGATTGATAGTTTTTACGTCTTCTCGATGCACATAGTTGTAATGACCATTTTAAGCTCTAGGCCTAACTTCTAGCTTAAAGCTGACCGTCTCATGCATTGCTTGTCTTTATTTACCATAACATCAAGCCTACCGCAGTCATCTAGACAGACTGGCGTTAACTTCGTTAAGCACAAAAAACAGCCAAGCTCCCTGCTCTTTTTAGCTGTCTTTGCACTTGTATGCTGGCCGCACGCAGAAAACCAAGCTTTAGAAACTTATCCAAACTGCTTTTGATGCGCTTTTTTACGTTGTAAATAGTCTTTATCTTCGCGGATCTTGTCCCAATAAAC
Source organism: Candidatus Oceanisphaera merdipullorum (assembly GCA_018883865.1). Lineage (GTDB taxonomy): Bacteria > Pseudomonadota > Gammaproteobacteria > Enterobacterales > Aeromonadaceae > Oceanimonas > Oceanimonas merdipullorum. Next base: position 2,601 of record JAHLFI010000089.1, on the reverse strand, counting down.
TTTGAAAACACGCGCAGACTCGGCTTTTTCAGCATCTATTTGTCGATCCTTTATGCTGCCATCTTCATTGTATTTACGCCCGCCGGGGTAATTAGCGTAACGACGTGCTCGCGTGTAACCCATCTGAATAAACTTGCGGGCCATATCCATGCCCACAAAGTCATCTTGGCTACGGTATTTTTCAAACAAGGCATAAATTTTTTCAACTGACTGCTTGGCAATAGCTGGCGTCTTAAACTGCCAGTGCGGCAGAATTTCGCTCTTATAAGGTTCTACCAGCAATACGCCCTGCTCACCGCGGCCAACTCGGTACAGTTCAGGATGTTTGCGTAAATCTAGCTGTGCATAATCCAAGTTATAATCGAATGCCATAGGGGTTAGCTCCTCTTGAGCAAACTTTCATACACCTAACGGTATAAAGCATAGGTTGAATGCAAATACACTTGTGATAAGCCGCCGGCAGGCTCACAATTATGACCATAAAATCATTCGCAAACTTATTCATAAACAGGATGTTAACTATGCATTACCGCACCGTTATCGAGTTAAAAGGCTTTTTGAGAGACGCCTTCAATCAAGTGCTTGAAGAGATAGAGTTGCTATTAGAAGAAATGCCCCAGAGCAGACAAGACGTTATCGCAGATATTAAGCGTAACCTCAGCGTAGAGGACGGCACTTTGCAGCTGGGTTTAGCAGGCACCCATAAACAAGAGAAGCCATTGGTGGTAGAGATGTTAACCGTTGCTTTAATGGGCGCTAAAGAAATGGCCAAAGCCGAAGAAGATAACGTCGAACTAAAGCGGATTGCAAAGTATGAACAGACCTTTGTGTTGTTTAAAAACACCAACAACTGGGACACCTCAATTGTAGAAGCACAGGATGAGGAAGAAGCCCAAGATTAGCGTGCAGCGCCCTGCTTTTCATTTTAAATTTGCGGCTGAAACTTAAGCAGTCGCGCAATTTATTGCTTGGTTTGCTTGCCAAGTATGGCGTGCCGTGTAGAGTGAACCTATTAGAAGGCATCGATTATACTTTCAATATTAACCTCGAAGGTCGGTACTATATAGCTATATCGACACCCACTGCCGACGATGAGGTTATCAACGGCATGGCGTTTGAAACTAACTATAAGCTTGAAAAGGATGGAATGAAAATGTCTAACGATACTCCCAATATCAGTAAATCAGTGGACGGTTCGCAATCCAATCCCACTATCGACCCCACTTATACTGAAGCGGCACTCTACGCTGTGTTTCTGAGCACGAGCGGTGCAGCCAACCGCAACTCTCCTACGCCTAAAGCCATCATCAAAATGACAGTGCTGGGTATCTTAGAGTCACTGCACACCGAGCCCAAGGAAACCATGCATTACTACGAATTGGGTAAACAGAGCATGGGGGTACGGCGCCCCTTGTTCTCTTACGTGGTTGACTCACTGCACCTTCTCTCAGAAGAAGCCCTGCGCCACTTAAAGGGCCTGGCGCTTTTCGGCAAGCGTGAGTTGGAATATGAAGATGAAATGGAGCAAGTGACCATTGAAGCGGTACTGGGATACGCCGTCGCTAAAATAGATTCGGTATTACCGGAAGATATGCCGGATACCGACAGGAGTGAAGTAGCAAAGATCCTAGACCGCTCGCTGGCAGGCATCGATGGAGTGGTGGTATACGACAGTGATTCGGTAAGCAAATCCTGCACTGTGCTGTATAAAGGTCTCCAATTAGGTGTTGTAGGCGAGCGTGCAGCTAACGGTATGGTGCATGTGCAGCTCGGTGAGGACGACGAGCGTACTGATACCATTGAAGCTGCTGTCGCGCTGCTCAAGGAAAAAATTAAGGGCGTTGAATCCCCTACCCCACCTTCAGATTTCTCCTCTTTGGAAGAAAGGTTGGTTATGGCTTTTTATGCAGTGGACGGCGTTGAGGTTAAAGAGGATGACGTCAGTAAAACATCCTGTTTAGTCACTTATAACGGTAATTTGCTCGCCACAGTCGCGCATTACGATGGCAACCAGGCGACCATGAAGATGCCTGGAGAAACCATCAGCATACGTACTCCGCTATCAGAGATAATTGACAATCTGAAAGATGCAGTAAGGCTGTAAATAACGTCTTATCTAAGGCCCTTTCGAGGGTCTTTTTATTGGCTTTCTCGGATCAAGAGCCTAGAGGTCTTTTCCGCGGGGCTTAACAACTTATTCAACGCAGCTGGCTACTAGCAATCTACCCTACTTTTTATTGCTTCTCTGCCTCATTAAGACCAGTACTGAGAGCCATATCAATCGTAAATAGCTCGACACCTTTCGCCACAAGTAATCGTTGCTATCTTTTCATTGCCAATAAAAATCTCGCTGCTAGCAAATAATACTGACCGTAGTATTATTTGCTAGCAGCGAGTGGCGTTGTTATCGGTCTACTCTCTACTCTATTTTTCGTTATGATTAGCGGCTTCTTGTAATCCAATGTAAGTGGAAATTTCCAACCAATCTTGGCCCTCAAACTCAATTTGAGCGGAGCTACTTAAGCGGTGGCTATGCTCGCGCGATAAAGCCTGCTGTAATTCTTCTGAGGTCACACCAAAAATCTTGCCGGCAACCATTAA
>JAHLFI010000088.1 GCA_018883865.1 Candidatus Oceanisphaera merdipullorum | reverse complement strand
TCCGGTTACCCAGTTTGATAAAGATGATGTGGAAAAAGCGGGGCTGGTTAAGTTCGACTTCTTAGGTCTGCGCACATTAACCATCATCGACTGGGCGCTGGCGATGATTAATCCGAAGCTTATTGCGCAGGGCAAAAAGCCGGTGGATATCGCCGCCATCCCGATGGACGATCCGGCGTCGTTTAAAGTATTAAAGCGTCATGAGACCACGGCGGTATTTCAGCTCGAATCTCGTGGTATGAAAGACTTGGTTAAGCGCCTGCAGCCCGACTGTTTCGAAGACATGATAGCCCTAGTGGCGCTGTTTCGACCGGGGCCTTTGCAGTCCGGCATGGTGGATAACTTTATCGACCGTAAACACGGCCGTGAAGCGGTGTCTTATCCCGATGAAACCTGGCAGCACGAATCTCTAAAAGCCACGCTTGAGCCCACTTACGGCATCATTCTTTATCAAGAGCAGGTGATGCAAATTGCTCAGGTGCTGGCAGGTTACTCGCTCGGTGGTGCCGACTTATTACGCCGCGCCATGGGTAAGAAAAAGCCTGAAGAAATGGCCAAGCAGCGCGAAGGCTTCGAAGCCGGTGCCGTGGCTAATGGCATAGACGGCGAGTTGGCGATGAAAATCTTCGACTTGGTGGAAAAATTTGCCGGTTATGGTTTTAACAAATCTCACTCCGCCGCTTATGCCTTAGTTTCCTATCAAACCCTGTGGCTGAAAACCCATTATCCTGCAGAATTTATGGCCGCGGTCATGACCGCCGATATGGACAACACCGACAAGGTTGTTACCCAAGTCGACGAGTGTCAGCGTATGGGCTTAACCTTGCTGCCGCCTGATGTAAACTCCGGTCTGTATCGCTTTACCGTGAACGAGCAGGGCGCCATCGTCTATGGCATAGGCGCGATTAAAGGCGTGGGTGAGGGGCCGATTGACTCGATTTTAGCGGCGCGAGCAGACGGGCCGTTTCGCGATTTATTCGACTTTTGTAATCGCGTCGACCTAAAAAAACTCAATAAAAGAGTCATGGAAAAGCTGGTGTTAGCTGGCGCCATGGACAGCCTAGGGCCGCACCGCGCCTCGCTTATGGCCACGCTGCCGGAAGCCATGAAGGCGGCCGAGCAACATGCGCGTGCCGAGGCGCTCGGCCAAAGCGACATGTTTGGCGTGTTGATTGAAGATGAACACACCCAGCACGCTTTCGTGGATGTGCCACACTGGCCGGATAAAATCTGGCTGGATGGTGAGCGCGACACCTTAGGTTTATATTTAACCGGCCACCCGATTAACCAATACGCCAAAGAATTACGCCAATATACCAGTGGCCGACTGTGTGATTTGCAGGCCACCAGCCGCGATAAGACCACCACAGCCGCAGGATTAGTGATAGCGTCGCGGGTGATGACCACCAAGCGCGGCAACCGCATGGGCATCTTAACGCTGGACGATAAATCCGGCCGTTTAGACGTCACCTTGTTTGCAGATGCACTCGAACGCTATGAGTCTTTGCTAGAAAAGGATAAAATCCTCGTCATCAGCGGTCAGGTCAGCTTTGATGACTTTAATGGCGGCCTTAAGATGTCGGCACGAGAAGTGCTGGAAATGAGCGATGCGCGGGAGCGGTTTGCTCGCGGCTTGGCGTTAAATATTAATCACAGCCAAATAGATAAACACTTTTTTAGTCAACTGCTGGAGATACTCAGCCCTGTACGGGCAGGGGTGTGTCCGGTGCGAGTCACTTATTATCGACCTGGAGCGCGGGCGCAGTTAATGCTTGGCACCGAGTGGCGGGTTACGCCCACCGACGAGATGCTAGCATCGTTAAAGCAGCTGCTGGGTCCGGATAAAGTCGAACTACTTTTTGAATAGAGGAATCCTATGAGCCAGCATTTTCTGGATTTTGAACAACCGATTGCCGAACTACAGGCTCAGATTGAAGAGCTGCGTCACGTGAACGAAGGCGATGCGGTGGATTTGGACGATGAAGTTCGCCGTTTAGAAGTGAAGCGTGAAGAACTGACCAAAAAGGTGTTCAGTAACTTAGGCTCGTGGCAGATTTCGCAATTAGCGCGGCATCCGTCTCGTCCTCATACCTTGGATTACATAGAACACATTTTTGATGAGTTTGACGAATTGGCCGGTGACCGTGCCTATGCAGACGATAAAGCCATGGTGGGCGGTATTGCGCGTATCAATGGTCGTCCGGTAGTGGTTATTGGCCAACAAAAAGGCCGCGAAACCAAAGAAAAAATTCGTCGTAACTTCGGTATGCCGCGCCCAGAAGGTTACCGTAAGGCTTTGCGCCTGATGGAAATGGCCGAGCGCTTCAATATGCCGATCCTGACCTTTATCGATACCCCTGGTGCGTATCCGGGTGTGGGCGCGGAAGAGCGTGGCCAGAGTGAAGCCATCGCCCGTAACTTAAAAGTCATGTCGGGCTTGAAAGTGCCGATCATCTGTACCGTAATCGGTGAAGGTGGTTCAGGTGGTGCCTTGGCCATAGGCGTGGGTGATCGCGTCAACATGATGCAGTATTCGACCTACTCGGTTATCTCCCCTGAAGGCTGTGCTTCAATCTTGTGGAAGAGCGCCGACAAAGCCTCGGTCGCCGCCGAAGCCATGGGCATTACCGCCAAGCGTATACATGAGCTGAAACTAATCGATCATATAGTGGATGAGCCAATCGGTGGCGCCCACGGCAATCCCCAATTAGCTGCGCAGTCATTAAAGGCACGTTTGCTGAGTGATTTGGCTGACTTGGATAAACTAGACAAAGATACCTTGTTAGAGCAGCGCTACCAGCGTCTGATGAGTTACGGCTACTGCTAAGCTGCCATCACTAAATAGAGAACGCCTATAAATTCAGTTCTCTATCAAAATAAACTGGGCCCTGTAAATTTATTTACAGGGCCCAGTTCGTTATATGTAATAATTAATTAGTATAAGTAATAACGCTATTACCCTAAATTATTTGCGGACTTACTTTATTTTTTAGAGTAGTAACAAGCGTAAATAAAGCTTTAAATTGTCAGTTTATCTTTCATTTAAATTCAACATATACTGCCGAAAATTCTAATATTTTAGTTTTATATTTTATAAAGCTTGTTTATTAGAGTAAAACAGCTAGCATTGTTACCTTGACGTTAGCGCCCCCTAAAGCTAAGTCGTTTTTATTTACCATGACCTGCTAAGGGTATCCTTAGTAAGCGATCATATTGTTAATTACTTAACTTTTGGGTCAGCAATCACGAATGCGTATGTCATTTAATTGTATGAGCAGTACAAATATGTGCAATTTAATAGTGGCACTTTGTTTATTATTTAGTTCTTTTTTACTACAAGCGCAGACCACAGCGTTATCGCATTATTATCAAGATACGTGGACGACGCTTGATGGCTTGCCCAATAATACCATTCATGCCATTGACCAAAGTGCTGAAGGTTATTTATGGTTTGCTACTTGGGAGGGGGTGGCTCGTTATAATGGGCATAATTTTCGGACATTTACCAGCGGTGAAGAAACTGGCTTGTTGGGCTCAGCACTGCTTAGTTTAACGGCAGACGATAAAGGGATCTGGGTAGCAGGCGCCAAAGGCGGCTTAAGTTATTATCAAGATAACAATTGGACGCCGAAACCTAAAGCCAGCACGATGATTACTCAGGTATTGGTCGATGATACCGGTTTATTGTGGATAGCCACTCGAGACGCAGGTATTTATGTCCGCCAAGGTGAGCAGACCATAGCGCACTTTGATCACACCTCGGGATTACCCAATGATAATATTGTTCGACTAGCACAAGATGCAGCCGGCCGAATATGGGTCGCCACCGCGCAAGGTTTAGTCTGGATCCGTGATAATAAAGTGCATACCGTGCCTGAGCTCAGCGGAATGCAAATATCAGCATTATTGTTAAATAAGCAAGGCCAATTACTGATTGGCACGACGGCGGGTTTATACCAAGCGCAACAAACTAAGGTGAGTCAGATCTATCCGCAATTAGCTGACAAATTCATTGTGAGTTTATTAGAAGATGATCTACACCATTTATGGATAGGCACTACCGATCAAGGTCTCTTTCGCGTGAGTGATCTAGGCATTGAACAATTAACGGTGGCAGAAGGGCTACTGGACTCGCGGATTATTTCTTTATTTCAAGACCGAGAGCGTAGTATTTGGGTGGGTACCCATGCCGGGTTAATGCGCCTGCGCGATGTGCCTTTTATCAGTTTTACCGAACAAGACGGTTTAGCGAGTAATTACGTGCGTACCGTATTGTCACACAGTGATGGCTCTATCTGGATAGGCAGTAGCGCCGGCCTAACCCAATTTAAAGATGATAAATTTAGCAATATAGGGCTCACCATGGCCGATGGCTCGCTGCCCTCGATCGTTAGCCTAGCCGAGGGCCCCGGCGGAGAATTATGGGTCGGCACTTTTAGTCACGGCTTGTTGCGTATGGAGCATGGCCAAGTGACGCGCAGCTATGAGATCCATGACGGTTTGTCCATGAGCGAAGTGCGATCCTTAGCCGCGGAGCCAGATGGTAGTTTATGGGTTGGCACCTCTGTGGGCTTAAAACGGCTGATCAATGGCCGACTTGAAAGCTATATCACTACCGAGGCCTTACTCAATAACTTTATCTTGAGCCTACATCGAGTGGCGAATGGCGATCTCTGGGTTGGGGGATTTGGAGGGGGGGCTGCGATTATTCGTGATGGCCAAGTCATCCCTATTGATATGCAGAGTCAAGACGGTGCTGAATATGTGTTTGGGATTTCTTCTGCAACCAATGGTGATTATGTGTGGCTGACCACAGAAATGGGTTTAGTTCGCTATCGCTATGCGGATCAAAGCTTGAGCCTGGTGGGTATAAAAAATGGCTTACCAGTCAAAAAAGTATTTGAGTCCATAGAAGATAACAACGGCGACTTATGGCTGACCAGTAACCTAGGCATAACGCGTGTCAGCTTAGCAGACGCTCACCGCGTTGCTGATGGCTTGCAAGATGAGCTTGAATTTTCACAGTTTAATGAAAGAGACGGCATGGCGAGCAGCCAAACTCATGGTAGCTCCAGCCCTGGGGTGATGTTGGATAACAATGGCCATCTTTGGGTGGCCACGGCGGGTGGGGTCACCCGCATGGAGCCGATGCGGGTGGCTAAATTTTTGCACGCTAATTTACCAGTCGTTATTGAGGAGCTTAAGGTATCCGGTGTGCCCGTCACTTTGCAGCCCGATCTGGTGTTGCAGCCTACCCAAGGGCGTTTGCAATTTAAGTTTGCCGGTTTAGGTTTCGTGATGCCGGAGCGGATTGAATACCGCACCTTGCTCGAAGGCTTTGACGACGATTGGGTGATGCGCGATGCACAAAATAGCGCTGAATATACCAACTTGCCGCCGGGTGATTATGTGTTTCGGGTGGCTGCTGGGTATTCCTATAAAGACTGGGATGAGCAAGAAGCTCGGGTGAGTTTTACAGTATTACCCTTTATTTGGCAGGTGCCTTTTTTTTGGGGAATTATCGCCAGCTTAGTACTGGTGTCGTTATGGTTGCTGTCGCGTTTGCGTTTACAATTATTGACCTCCCGCGCTCAAGAGCTAAAGCGTCAAGTCGCCGATAAAACTCGACAATTAGAATATCAGGCTCAAGAATTCGAACGCCAAGCTCGTATCGACAGCTTAACGGGTTTGCCCAATAGGCGAGCTTTTGACGAAGCGTTAATCGCCGCCTTTGCGCGCGCCAAACGCTCGGGTAAACCCATCACCTTAGTGGTAATTGATATCGATCATTTTAAACACGTGAATGATACCTGGTCTCATGGGGTTGGCGACCAAGTGCTTAGAATTGTTGGCAGCATTATTCGTAAGGAAATTAGGGAAGTAGATATGCCGGCGCGTTGGGGAGGTGAAGAATTCACCGTTTTATTAGCGGATACCTGTTTAACTGACGCTCAACCTATTTGTGAGCGCGTACGCCTTGCGGTCATGAATCATGATTACAGCCACATAGACGCAAAATTTCGGCTAACTATTAGTTTAGGCTTAGCACAAAGTAATCATCTTATAGATCAAGATACGTTATTGGCTAATGCGGATTTAGCGCTTTATCAAGCTAAGCATTACGGGCGTAATCGGATAGTGGCCTTTACGGATATAAAAAATTGATATAGGGTTGCCCTGCTTAAAAATAATAAAATACAACCTATGTTCAATTTTACAGTAATGCACAGGAATTAAAAAAATGAAAAAAACACTGCTGGCTGCCAGCGTATTCACCCTAGGCCTGAGCGGCTGTGTGTCTGACGATCATAGTCAGTTTTTAACTGCCGGTTTAACCGCCTTTCAAGGAGTAACGTTATCTAAGAGCGAATTGCAGGCCAAGGCCAGTTTATCTGCTCAACAAATGGACAGCGAAAATAAGCTAGCACCAAAAGATAACAAATATAGCCAGCGTTTAGATAAGTTGACGGCGGGTTTGACTCAGGTTGATGGCACACCATTAAACTTTCAAGTGTACTTGGCTGATGAAATTAACGCCTTTGCCATGCCAGATGGCACTGTGCGTGTGTATTCAGGCTTGATGGATGTGATGCATGACGACGAGCTAGTGGCGGTTATCGGTCACGAAATTGGCCATATCAAATATGAGCATTCTTTAAGCCAGTTTAAAACGGCTTACATGACTACTGCGGCGCGTCAAGCCGCCACTGCCGTAGGTGGTAAAGCCGCTCAGTTAGCCTCTTCTGAATATGCGGATATGGGCGCTGAATTTATGTCTGCACAATTCTCACAAAAAGATGAATTGCAGTCCGACTTGTATGGCATTGAAATATTGTGCCAACAAAAAATGGATCCGTTTGCCGCGATGCGTGCCCAAGAAGTATTGCTCAAACATTCAGGTAACGGTGGCGGTTTGTTTTCAAGCCATCCATCCAGCGCCGAGCGTATTAATCAGGCCAGAACCGCCGCCGCTAACGCGAATTGTGGTTCATAATAGTTTGAATCTTAAGCAGCAGAGCGAAAACAAAGGCGCTTAGCCCTTCTTTATTCGCCTAAGCTTTCAACGCACAAAGCCGTCATTACGACGGCTTTTTAATTTTTATTACATGGATTAACATTATGAAATGCAGATTGATGCCGTCAGTGGTGGCAAATTAAAGCACTCCGTTATTCTATGCTGTTCTTTCGAGGCTAATTATTGCCTTGGTCAAGTTGAGTTTACTAACTGAATCCTGTTTACTATGTGAACTGTATTTGCGCTGTGAATGCAGATTAACCTTGGCTTATAAATAATAAAAAACACATGAGTTTCCACCTTAAAATTACGTTAACGGATTATATTCACGGATGAAATATTTACTTGGCAAGCTGGATGCTGCTGGTAAACGGGCACAGGCTTATCGGCCGCCTTGTTTATCAAAGTCCACCTCCTTGCGGGCGCTTATGCTATCTGTGTGTATGCTCTGGGTGATTGGCATATTGTGTTTCCTATCTGCTTCTGCTTCTGCGGTTACCGCTACTCAAGTGCCACTGGCGCATTATTTTCAAGACCACTGGACCATACGTGACGGCCTACCGCACAACAGCATTAACGCTATTACTCAAACCTCTGAGGGGTATTTGTGGTTTGCTACTTGGGAAGGGGCGGCTCGGTATAACGGCCGAGAGTTTCGGGTCTTCACTCGAGGTGAAGAAACCGGTTTGCCTGACTCCGGGTTGCGGGGCCTAACGTTAGACGGTAAAGGCCTGCTAGCGGTAGGCGCACGAGGTGGGTTAAGTCGTTATCAATATCAAGCATGGACTGCGCATCCGGCTGCCAGCACCATGATCAATCATGTGTTGCGCGATAAAGAGGGACGCTTGTGGTTGGCTACCGAAGGTCATGGCATTTATGTGCGCGAAGGTGATCGCACAGTGGCACACTTTGATGAAAGCAGTGGCTTATCCAGTAACGCTGTGTCGCGCTTAGTTCAAGATGGCGCAGGCCGAATATGGGCAGGCACAGCTCTGGGTGTGGTGTGGATTGCTAATCACCAAGTACAAAGGGTGAGTGCGGTACCTAACATTCCGGTCTTTTCTTTATTACTCGATAATCAAGGCCGAGTGCTGATTGGCTCAGAGCAAGGGCTGTATGTCACCGAGCCGGTGCAGCATCAGATGGATCAGATACTGAGTGCCGAAGTCAGCGTGGTGCCGCTTTATCCCGAATCTGTTACCGAGTCTATTCTCAGCCTGCTGCAAGATAATAAGCACGACCTTTGGTTGGGCACGACTGACCGAGGATTGCTGCGCATTAGTCCACAGGGAGTAGAGCGCTTAGAGGTGGCCCAAGGGCTGCCCGAGCAACGCGTTATCTCGCTGTTTCCAGATAATGAAGACAGTATTTGGGTGGGCACTAATGGTGGCCTGATGCGTTTGCGCGACGTGCCTTTTATCACAGTGACCGAAGAACAAGGGTTGGCGGGCAACTATGTGCGTAGCGTGCTGGCACACAGTGACGGCTCAATGTGGGTGGGGAGCAGTACTGGGCTGACACATATTAAAGATAATGTGGTCCGCCCTGTAGCGCTGGTGATGCCCGATGGCAGTAGGCCTTCTGTGCTGAGTTTGGCCGAAGGCAAAGCCGATGAGCTATGGGTCGGCACCTTCACTCATGGTTTGTTGCATCTCGTGAATGGCCAGTTAATGAACCTATATGGCCGAGCCCATGGCTTGGCGGGCAACGAAGTGCGCGCTATTTTACCGGTTACAGATGGCGAGGTTTGGGTGGGCACGACTGCCGGCTTGAGTCGCTTACAAGGTAAACACTTTCATACTTATGGCGTTAAAGATGGTTTGCCGAGCGAATTCATTATGAATTTGCACCAAGCGGTAAATGGCGATATTTGGGTCGGCACGACTGTCGGAGCAGCCATTATTGACGATCAAGGTATTAGACCTGTGTACCTGAATAGCCAAGATGATGCCGAATATGCTTTTGGTTTTTATTCTGAGCCTGATGGTCAGCATGTGTGGTTAGGCACAGACCGCGGCTTGCTACGTTATCGCTATGCGGATGCCAGTCTGTCGATGGTGGGGAAAAAGCACGGTTTACCAATAGAAAAAATTTTTCAGCCGCTCGCCGATGATCACGATGGCCTGTGGTTAACCACCAATCGCGGCATGATACGGCTTGATCTGGGTGAAGCGCATCAGGTGGCGGACACCTTGCGTGCCAAGCTTACCTTTGAGCATTTTGATGAGGGGGATGGCATGGCGAGCAGCCAGGCTAACGGTAGCTCTGGCCCTGCCGCCACGGTCACAGAGGACGGTGAAATCTGGGTGGCGACAGCGCTTGGCGTAACGCGTGTGCAGCCGAAGTTCCAGCGTAACGCGGGGGAAACTCAGTTACCGGTAGTGTTTGAATCGATAGCAGTAGCAGGGGAGCCTAAGTCTATTCGCTCTGATGTGGTGCTGGCACCGGGCAGTGGACGGCTATCGATTCATTACTCTGGCCTAGGCTTTGTGCTGCCAGAGCGTATTCGCTATCGCACTCGCTTGGAGGGGTTTGAGGACGATTGGGTCTTACGTGACCAGCAAAATCTGGTGGAATATACCAGCTTGCCGCCAGGGGACTATGTATTTCGAGTGGCGGCGACCTATCCCTCTGATGATTGGGGACCGCATGAAGCCCGCCTAGAGCTAACCGTATTGCCCTTTATTTGGCAACGACCCGTGTTCTGGCTATTACTGGGTACGCTAGTGCTGTTTATTTTATGGTCATCGATGCACTTACGATGGCGACTACTTAAGGCGCAAGCGACCAGCTTAGAGCGTCAAGTATTTGATAAAACGCGCGAGTTACAATTACAGGCCGAAGCGTTTTCCTTGCAGGCCAGTGAAGATGCGCTGACCGGTCTGCCGAACCGCCGCGCCTTTGATCAGGCTTTGCAGGAGGCCTTGGCTCGTATGCAGCGTAGCCAATTACCGCTTAACTTATTAGTCATAGATGTTGATCACTTTAAGCAGGTTAACGACCGCTATTCCCATGCTGTGGGGGATAAGGTACTGCAAATAGTGGCGAGTATTTTGCGCCAACAAGTTCGACTCACGGACGTGCCCGCACGATGGGGAGGCGAAGAATTTACCGTTTTGCTGCCCGAAACCGATCTCAGTGCCAGCTTGCAGATTGCCGAGCGCGTGCGCTTGGCGGTGCAGCATTATGATTATGCCCAGATAGCCCCTGATTTTTGTTTAACCATAAGTGTGGGTTTGGCTCAGGCTAAGGCCGGAATGGAAGGAGCCCAGCTGCTCGCCAATGCCGATCAGGCGTTATATCAAGCCAAGTATGAGGGGCGAAATAGAGTGGTGTTGTTTGGCGGAGCCGAAAATCTAGCCCCGATTGTATCGGCATAATTGCGAGCATAAGCGTCGTATAAGAGTCGACAAGAAGTGCAGGCATCTAATGAGTGATTGACGACCACGCGGTTTTGCTCTTTTATACAGTCTCTGTGATACGCAAAGGGTTAATGAAAGATGAAGAAAACACTGTTTGCTGCCAGCATATTGGCCATGGGCATAAGTGGGTGTGTAGCGGATGATGGTGGTGGCCAATTGTTAGGAGCCGGTTTAACCGCGTTTCAAGGTCTGACCATTAGCAAACCTGAGCTCCAAGCTCAGGCCAGCTTAGCAGCACAAAAAATGGATGCCGAAAATAATTTGGCGCCCGCCAACAACGCTTATAGCCAACGCCTAGCCAAGGTGACCCGAGGTTTGACTCAAATTGACGGTACACCACTGAATTTTGGCGTTTATTTAGATAAAGAAATTAACGCCTTCGCCATGCCAGATGGCACGGTACGCGTTTATTCTGGTCTGATGGACGTGATGAAAGACGACGAGTTGGTGTCGGTGATCGGCCATGAAATCGCTCACGTAAAATATGAACACTCCCTAAGCCAATTTAAAACCGCTTACTTAACTGCTGCTGCTCGTCAAGCCGCGTCGGCCGCCGGTGGCACTATAGGTGCGCTGGCATCCTCTGATTATGCAGAATTAGGTAGTCAGTTTATGGGGGCACAGTTCTCACAAAAAGATGAACTGCAAGCTGACGTATATGGCGTAGAAGTGTTATGCCAGCAGGGCATGGATCCTTATGCCGCCATGCGCGCCCAGCAAATTTTGCTGCAAAATTCCGGTAACGGTGGCGGCTTATTATCTAGTCACCCAGCCAGCAATAAGCGCATCGAATTAGTGCGCGATGCCGCCGCCAACGCCAGCTGCCGTTAATAAATAGCGTAAGCTGTAAGCTGTAGGTTGTAGGTTGTAAGATAAACACCGGATCGATTGATCCGGTGTTTTGGTATGAGAGCTGCGTGCTTTTTGCTTCAAGCTGCCAGATTTTTAAAGGTTTGTTATGTCTCTTTATTCCATTTTTTGCCACCAGCTGCGTGATTTAACGCCAGCTCATTCTTTGGTGGTGGCGTTTAGTGGCGGGCTGGATTCCACCGTTTTATTGGTATTGGCGGCGCGTTTTGCCGGTGATCACGGCATGGATCTTCGCGCGGTGCACATTAATCATGGTTTGCAAGACGCCGCCAAGGGCTGGCCTGATCATTGTATGCAAGTAGCCAAACACTTAGGCGTAAGTTGTGAAACTGTGGCGGTGCAGGTAGCGATTGGCCCCAGAGTAAGCCTAGAAGCGGCCGCTAGAACAGCCCGTTATCAGGCCTTAAGTGCCGCCATGAGCCCGAACGATATTTTATTGACCGGCCATCATCAGGACGATCAGGCTGAAACCTTGTTGCTGGCGCTAAAACGTGGTGCCGGCATTCAAGGCTTGGCAGCCATGCCGGCCCGTAAACCGTTTGGGCCCCATCCTCAGAACCAGCAATGGCGCCCGCTGCTTGCTTGCTCCCGCCAAAGCCTAGAAATGTATGCTGAACAGCAAGGCTTAAGCTGGATAGAAGATCCCAGTAATAGCGATGACAAGTTTGATCGTAATTTCTTGCGTAACCGTATCTTTCCTACGTTATTGGCCCACTGGCCTTCATTCAATGAGACGGCGGCACGCAGTGCTGAGCTGTGCGCCGAACAGCTACAGTTGGCGTTGGAGCTGGCTGAGCTGGATTTACCTAGCCTAAAAAATAACAGCGGCGGCATTGAGATTGCCGGCTTGCAGGCATTGAGCGTGGCACGCCGTCACAATGTACTGCGCCATTGGTTACAGCAGCATCAGCTTCACCCCAGTCGCGCTCAATTACAGGCCATCTGGCAAGAGGTCGCCTTGGCGCGAGCAGACGCCAATCCTGAGGTGCGACTAGGAAATGCACGGCTTGGCGAGTCTCGAGTCTGTCGTTATCAAGGCGCGCTCTATGTACCGAAAACTGGGGGCGAGCCGATAGCGTTGACTGAGTTAAGGCTTGATCTTTGGTTGGAAGCGGGAGTAGGTCTGCTGCGTTTGAGTTGGGTAGATCAAGGGGCGGATCTTATCGCCGGGCTGGATCTGAGTCGGTTGCAGTTAGCTTTTAATGTTCACGGCTTACGTGCTCAGCCTAAAGGTCGCGCCGGATCGCGGCCGTTAAAGAAGCTCTGGCAAGAATATGGCGTGCCCACTTGGCAGCGCGCTCAAATGCCGTTGTTACTTATTGGTAACGAGTTAGCAGATAAAGAATTAGTGGCTATTCCGGGACTGTTCATCAGCCAAGCCTATGTTCCCAAACCCACCCAAGCAGGCTGGCGCTTAGAATGGAAAACAAAGCCGGAAGCTTAACGCTAAGAGCGGGAAAAATACCCGAATCTACCCGCTCTATGTTTATTTTTAATGTCCGGCTTTTAGCTTATTGTTTCCCGCTTTTATTTAAACGTCGCCCAAATCGGTGCGTGATCCGAGGGCTTGTCGATGCC
>JAHLFI010000087.1 GCA_018883865.1 Candidatus Oceanisphaera merdipullorum | reverse complement strand
CAATAACCGAAGAAAATTGAGCTGATAAGGGCGACTTAGCAGCTCAAGGGGCGACATTAATTTAAACCGCTATGGCCTAAGTGTTAGAGGCCAAGGAAGGTAAAGGGCTTACTTTCTTTGAAATCAGCGGTAACGTCGCCCACTAGTACATCGTTAATACCGACCTTATTACGGTTTTTTTGCAGATCTAGGACTTGTACCTTGCCAGTTTGCTCACTAAAGTCGATTTTCTTCAAGTCTACCCAAAATACACTGGGGCTAGTCACAGAGTCAAAAACATACAGTTGATTTTTATGGTCGGCCAAGGTGCGCCAACGCGTAGACGAAATATTAGGTTGGTCGGGCGTGCTAATGCCCAGTGGCACAGATGTGTTGCGGATCACGCTCAGCATGCTAGCTAATGCTTCTTGGGTATCTGCCTGTTGCGGAATGGCATTGACATAAAAAGAGGCGCGCACAAAGCGGTCAGCGGCGCGATTGGTGCCGGGTAGCATAGTGGTGCCACCTATTTGCTGCCAATAACTGTTGAGTGCCAGCTGTTGATCATAGGTGGGCGAGTTCGTCATCACTTGATACTTACGATCATGATGAATGACCTGCTTACCCGCTATGTATTCAATAATGGCACTGTCGCCTGAGGTATCAGACAAAGATAAATGCAGGCTTGCCAAACGACTTTCACCCGGCACGTCAGCTGTGACTATGGTGTAAGGCTCCTTTTCGAGGGCCGCGACCGCAGTCGCTACATCGGGAAAGCTATCGAGCACATATTGTGCCCAAGCGGCTAGGCTTAAGCCCGGTTTACTATCTTGATCAAATTTCGGGTATTCAGATTCTACTAGCCATAACACGTTGGCCGATAAGCCCTTTTCATTAATGCCATCGGTAGTGGCTATGTTAAATGCCGAAGTAATGACACTGCCGTATTGGGATGTCCATTCAAGGGAATTTTTTCCGGCTTGGCCTGAGCGCTGCATGCCTTTAGGGAAAATCCACAGGTCACTTTCTACGTCTACCTTCCAATCCATGGATCTCGCCGTGATCACATTATCCGCTTCGCCTAAATAGACAATACGGGTACAGGCCTCGGCTATGCTGGTACTTAATAACAGACTGCCCGCAAAGGCGAGCAAACTCGCTTTTTTTACTTTTCTAAGAGAATGATTCATTAGCTGGGCTCCTTATTTATCGACATTAAATAACCATACCCTACGAAAAAAAATAATATAAGCACATGCCGAGTTAGAGCGTTTTCTTTAGTGTGATCTGTTTCACTTAAATATGAAGAATCTGCCTTGTAACTGACCGCGAGTAGCTTCAAGTTAGCCATCGTTTAATGCATACTCATTTTCACGGCGCGAATAATTTCGGTAGGGAAACCATGCTTACATTATGGCTGCAGATGAGATTAATAAAACGAATTTCAATGATGCTAGTGATAAGCCTATGGCTGGCGCCAAACGTTCAAGCTAACGACACCACTGATTGGATGGTATTAGTCAGTCCTTTTGTTTGGGGAGCCTCATTAAATGGCGATTTAGGCATCGCGGGCCAACAAGCTGCCGTCGAGGCGCCATTTTCAACGCTATTTAAGGATATCGATAGTGTCTTCATGGGTAATATTGAGCTGACCAATCGTCAGTTTGGGCTCTATGTGGATGCCACTTATGTGCATAGCAGCCGGCAAGACAAGGCGTTAGCACAGCCCTTGCAAGTGAGTCTTCGGCAAAAACTATTCACCGTTGGCGGTTTTTATCGCCTGTATTCTCACACCTTAGCGGGTGACACCGCGTTTGGTGAGCCGCGTCGTTTTGCGATTGAGCCGATCTTAGGGCTGCGCAGGACGCAAATTAAAGCGGGATTAACCGCTCCTACCTTGGGGGTTGATCTGAACAAGAAAGCCCAGTGGACCGATCCCTTTATTGGTGCACGAATGAGCCTAGATTTAGACAGACACTGGAATCTCTCCGGCTTAGTGGATGTTGGCGGTTGGGATACGCAGAGTAAAAAAACGCACAGTGCCGAGCTTTATTTAGGGTATCGCACCTTGGTGGCCGAGTATCCGGTGCTGGTGCGCGCGGGTTATCGTAGCCTAACTCAGCGTTACCAAACGGAAGACTTCACCGGCCAGCCTTTTACTTATCACATGCGCCAAGCGGGTCCCGTATTGGGCGTAACCCTACGTTTATAATGACGAGAAAAACTGTGAGGTCACAGTCCATATTGGCGAATAAGCGGACTTAGTAGCATGAGTGGCTAAAGCATGAGGCAATACTTAACCTCTCGTATGTTATGCCTGTATTAATATGGTTTCAGTGATTACTGTCTATAGCGGTATTGCACTTTGTTTGAGCCGTTTTTTCTATTACTGGCCGGCCGAGTCGGTTGGTTTTCCTTACCGTTAACGGGTAGTAGATTTATGCCTTTTATTTATTTAGCGCCCTTGTTCGTCGTATTGCTGAGCGGTTGTGCGCGTGCGCCGTCATTTGTGGTGGCGGGCTCTTTTTTTCCGGCTTGGTTAATTTTTATTTTTATTGCGATTTTAATCACGCTGCTAATACGCGTCGTCTTTATAAAAATAGGCCTAGACGATGTGTTGCGCTTTCGGGTGCTGGTCTACAGTAGCCTGGCTTTAGGGCTGTGTTTTGCGGCGTTATGGTTGCTATTTTCTCTTTAGGAAATGATATATGGAACATACAAATTTAACGCCAGCCGCGGACTCTCCTACTCGTCAAAAAAAAGGATTGGCGTTGTTATTGAGTGTGGCGATAGTGGTAGCGGCCATCATCTTCGGCCTCTTATATTGGCAGCAAGCAGTGCAGAATCCGCTGTCGGAAGACGCTACCTTAGAAGCCAGTGTGGTGCATATCGCCAGCTCAGTACCGGGTAAAATTACCGACTTATACGTCAAAGAGGGAGAATTAGTTAAAAAAGGACAATTGTTATTTTCGGTCGATCCTGAGTTTTATGAATTGCGTCTACAACAAGCACAGGCGGAGTTGGAATTAGCCCAAGCGGTATTAGAAAGTAAACAACGCCTTATTAAAGCTGAGTCTCATAACGCCAGTGTCAGCACAGAGCAAATTGAACGAGCGCGCACCAATTTGGCTTTGGCTCAACAAAGCCAGGCTCGTATGGCTTCTCTTGCCCCTAAAGGCTACGTTACCCAGCAACAGTTAGATCAGGCGAAAACCTTGACGCAAGACGCGACTATTTCCTTGCGCCAAGCGGTGGAACAAGCGGAAGCGGCGAGCGCGCTAGTCAGTAATACTCAAGCGGAAAAAGCCATGGTCGACATGCGCCGCAGTGGCTTGGCGATGGCGGAACGAGATAAAAGACATACTCAAATCAGCGCTCCCCATGATGGCTATGTGGTGGGGCTGACGGTGAGTGCGGGTGAATATTTACTGCCGCAAGAGAGCGTTTTTACCTTAGTGGACTCCGGGCACTGGCATGCGGTGGGCATGTATCGAGAAACCGACTTGCAACGCATAGTGCCGGGCAGCTGCGCCACCGTGTATATTTTGGCCGATCCTAATACCGCCATTAAAGGCCGAGTAGAAAGTATTGGTTGGGGAGTTAGCACGGCAGACATGATCAATTTGCCCCGTGCCATGCCTTATATTCAAAAAACCATGAACTGGGTGAGAGTCGCGCAGCGTTTTCCGGTGCGTATTAGTCTGGAATTTTCACCTGAGCAGGTCTGGTTATTGCGCATGGGCGCCTCGGCAACCACCATAGTTCACTCAGAAGAGCATTCTGGTGAGCATTGTGATTAGCACGGCTCCTGCGATAGCGGGCTGGTGGGCGCAAGTTAAGCATGATTTACGGCCATTTCCTGGGCGTTGGCCGCAAACGTGGCGTATTGCCGTGTTATGCGCGCTGATGACGCTGGTGTCCATGTCCTTTCAGATACCGGAGGCGGTACTCAGCTGTTATGTGATCTTCTTCGTCATGAAATCCGATGCGGCAGAAAGCACCATACTGGCGGTGGCCTTGGTGATATTGGTGTCGATTGTGGTGTTTATTTTGATAGGCCTGATCAACCTGAGCATAGGCTCGCCGGCGGCGCGTTTGGCGGTGATAGCCTCGACGTCTGTGGTGTTATTATTTCTCGGTGTCGCCAGCGGCTTAGGCCCATTGGGCGGTATTATCGCCTTGGTGATCGCCTTCGTGATGACCTTGTTAGTGCATGTGCCTTTTGGCGAGTTGGCGACCCGCGCGGTACTTTATGCTTGGTTAATGACCTCGGCCCCCATGGCGTTAGTGATCAGCTTTAGCCTAGTGCTAGGACGGCCACCACAAGCTGTGTTGTCCGATGAAGTCGCCAGACGGCTAGAGTTGGCGGCAGATGGCTTACAACAGTTGGCCTCCAGCGCTCAGCTGCGTGAAGCGTTAAGTGAGGGCATAGCCGAACAGCAAAAACGCCTACAATGGCTGGCGCTGTTTCACTTGGTTGCAAAGCGAAAACAACAAATATTGGCCATGGCGGTAATACAGAGTTATCACATCCTATTGGCCAGTTTGAGCTGGGCGGAACAGTCAGCCATCGCCACCGAACGCGAGCGCACACAAGGTGAGGAATTAGCGCTAGCCTGTCGTGCCGCCGCCCAGCAATTACGCTCCTGGGGGAGCGGCTCAGAACTCAATATTTCAGTCGACGGCGCGGACTATATCGTGGGCCCATTACGACATATCGCTCAGGCGCTGACTGCGTTGCGTGCCGATCGGGTGCCCGTGGGCTTTAGTATTCCCTCCGAGAAGAGCCCTTTCTTTGCCAAAGACGCCTTTAGTAATCCCATTTACCAACGTACCGCCATTAAGACCACGGGTGCGGCTATTTTATGTTATTTAATTTATAGCGGTATTCAGTGGGAGGGCATTCATACCGCCATGATCACCTGTTATGTGGCTAGCTTGGGCAGCAGTGGCGAAACCGTAAATAAATTAATGTTACGCATTATTGGTTGTTTGATTGGTGCCAGCTTAGGCACTATTTTGCTGGTGTTTTTTATGCCGCACATGACATCCATCGTCTCTTTAATGGCGGCGGTGTTGGTGGTGAGTGCCTTGGCGGCGTGGATAAGTATAGGGTCTGAACGGGTGTCGTATGCTGGCATTCAGATTGCTTTTGCCTTTTTGCTGATCAGCCTACAAGGCTTTGGCCCAGATGTAGACTTAAGCGTGGCCGGTGATCGGGTGATTGGTATCCTGCTTGGGAATGTAATGATGTATGTGGCTTTTACGCAGATATGGCCCTACAGCATTTTATATAAGGTTAATACCAGCCTGCAGGGCTTAGAGCAGACGCTGGGGCAATGGCAGCAGGTTTCTCAACAAGATACCGTTAATCGCGTGGTCTACGCGGCGCGTGCCGCGACCGAGTTAGCGGAGGTGAAATACGATTTGAGTTTGGCGTCACTCGAGCCTGTAAGCTTACACGTTAACGGCTTAAATTTACCTCATAGCCAGCAGCAACTGGCAGCCCTAACTCAGTGTTTTGAGCATCGGGTGCTTGGTTTAGCTGCCCCATCATGAAGGCCAAATTAGCACTCGCTACCAAGGCGCCAGAGTAAGCTAAATTTTTAGCTTGAGTCGCATCTAATAAGCCGTTGGCCGCCTCGGTGGCCAACATCATGTTCCCTACTCCGACCTCATAGGCCTCACTGGCCGCGTCAAACGTTAAGTTGGCTGCCGCGACTAGCTCACTGGCTGCTTCAAAAGCTTCCAATGCAGAACGCAGCGTGTTAACGGCCAGTAGCATTTCTTGTAACGCATCGTTTTGAGTTTTACGCACCAGCTCTTGAGCAGACTCAGCTTGTGCCTGAGCTTCATATAAGCGCATCCGTCTTAAACCACCATCAAACAGCGGCAGGGTAACGCCTAATAAAATTGCCTGTGAAGAAGAGTGCGGACTAATAGATCCGATGCCGCGCACATCAAAATCCGCGTTGCCGCTGGCGGCGATACCGAATAAGGCGACTTTAGGCATGTAGTTGGCTTTTGCCGAGTTAATGCCTTGTTCGGCGGCCCTGCGCGCCGCATCTGCGGCCAGCAGATCTGGCCGATAGGCTAATGCTTGTTGCAGTAGCGCATTATCGGGTAGGTCGGTTAAGCGCGGTAGGCTACGCCCCTGAGCGGTGGCGACCTGCAGCTCTGTGGTGGCCGGTAAGCCGACTGCGGTCAGCAAAGCTTGATAGGTGTCTCGCTCTAAAGCTTGAGCTTGCACCGCGACCAACTTGGCTTGGGCGGCTAATTGGCTGGCTTGAGCCACTTCAATGGAGGTGGCGACCCCTTTGCTAAAGCGTGCGTGAGCGGCGGTTTTTAACGCCTGAGCATTCGTTAAATGCTCGGCGGATAAGCGCGCATTTTCACGGCTGGCGCTGTGGTTAAAAAAAGTACGGCTCACGTTAAAGATCACAGCTTGGTGTGCGGCGCTAAATTTCATCTTGCTGGCGTTTGCCAGTTCTTGTGCAGCTTCATGCAACGCAGCTCGTTTGCCAAAATCAAACAATAGCCATTCTAAGGTGAGAGCCGGTACCACTCCCTTAAGGTGGTTATCTGAGCGGGTATTGATATCTAGCTCACCGAATATTGTATCTAGCTCAGTGCGCGAGCGCCGTTTACTGTGTTGATAACCGCCAATCGCACTGGCCGATAACAGAGGCAAGTAGGTGGCTTTTACCATACCCGTCGCCAGCGCTGCCTGCTCCGCCTCTAACCAAGCAATACGCG
>JAHLFI010000086.1 GCA_018883865.1 Candidatus Oceanisphaera merdipullorum | reverse complement strand
ACAAGACTTACGATACTTGCGCCGTTGTGTGGCGTTGGCAGAAGAATCATTGGCTGAGGGCGACCAGCCGTTTGGCTCTGTGTTGGTATCGGCACAAGGCGCCGTGTTGGCGGAAGATCATAATCAAATTCATACCAATGCCACCTTTCATCCTGAGTTGGCATTGGCGCAGTGGGCGGCTGAGCACTTAAGCGAGGCTGAGCGAGCACAAGCCACTGTTTATACCTCGGGTGAGCATTGCCCTATGTGCGCGGCGGCTCACGCGTGGGCGGGGTTGGGGCGGGTGGTATACATTTGCTCAGGCAAACAATTCGCCCAGTGGTGTAACGAATGGGGCTTGCCACCCGCGCCGGTTAAGCCGTTAGCCATTAATGAGGTAGCGCCAGAAATTACGGTAGTGGGCCCAGTGCCTGAGCTGATGAATCAGGTAAAAGCGCTGCATAAACGTTATTTTGGCATTACGGATAAATAGGCGAAGGCGGCGCTGCGCTAGAAGGCAATGCTTAATTTTGAATGTTGAATGAAGCTTAAGATAACTGGCGGTTGTAAATCTACATCAGCACCAAAGCAAACCGCGGCGAATAAGCTGCTGCCTACGAAAGATTGACGTTGATTAGCGTCGCTCACGTTTTTTAAACAAAAATACCGCTCTTAAAGCAGCGGTATTTATTTTTTGCTCGGTGCAGGCGATTTATTTAACCGAGGTAAGTATATCGCCTGGGGTGATGCGCACTTCGCGGGCGGCGCTATCTGCTGGGGCCAGTATGCTGTAGTCGGCGTGGCTTTGTTGTACCACAAATTGGGCCTTGGAAGAGCTTTCGCTGTAATAACCGGGCTGCAGTTGGCGTCTGTGGATCAGCGTAAAGTGATCACCAGGTTGAATACCTGCCTCTCGGCCTAAGTCCATTAAGATGCCCTCATCGGACTGCTGCAAAATATGACCAATGGCTTTCATGCAGGACTGCGCATTAATTACGTCGGTGGCGACGCGTTTTAATAATTGGTCGGCGGACAAGCCATAAGAAGACTGCCAAAAGCTTTGTTGCTGCACATCAACGACTTCATGTTTTTTAAACGGCCAAGGGGCTTCTACACGGTATTGCTGCTGCAGCAAGCGCTCACCGGTAAAGCTGTCTTCTAGCGTGACCAACACGCTGTATTGGCGCGGTAGCTCTTTAAAAAACCATTGGATCTGCTCGCCATTTTGCAGACTGATGTCGTTTAGCACGCCGCTGAGCAAGAGTCGTGATTGTTGTTTTTGTATCAAGACATCACTGCCTTTGCGTAACCCTGGGCTACGCGGCAACTGAGGGTCGGTGGCAATTTGGTAGGGCAGTTGCGTCATCAAATTGACGCTGGGCATGAGATGTTGAGCTAAGCGGGCGGTGGTGGCGTTCCCTAATTCGTAAATCTGACCAAAGCGGCCTTGGTCAGGATGCAGAATAATGAAACTGGTGAGGCTAATACCGGGCTTATAGCGGCTGACGCATTTGGCTTCCACTTGCTGTGGGTTTGGCCAAATGTCGGCGCGCACCGTGAGCCATAAACGGCCTTGGCTGCGGCGCTCGTTAAGGACGACATAATCCATTAGCTCGCCTTGGGCGGCGATGTCGAGTTGCTGGCCAGAAAGGGCGCCGTTAGTGACAGATTGCACGGTCGTAATGGACGCGCCGGCTTGTAACAGTGCATCTGTGAGTGCTTGCTCGAGAGCTTGTTGGCGTGCAGTTTCTGTCCCTTGGCTTAGCGGTGCCGAGCCTTCTGCTTGGTACCAGTCGGCACGAGCCGTAAACGCTAACAGCAGAAATAATGAGGACAAAAGGGCTTTTATTGACACGGTCGCATCCTAGTTAGCACCGAGGCCAGCATTAAGTTGGCGTGGTCATCAATTGTTGGCAAGGATTATGCAAAAACCTTGCCTACTAAGTACAGTAAAAGGCGATTTTGCTGCAGTTCGGGCTTATAACGCTGGTTTTGGGTAGGCTTAATCGGTATATCTAACCACCATAGTGCACGCAAAGCGTGCCGAGAATGATAAGAGCGGCAGTTTTTTGCCGCTAACCGCTTTATCTGTGAAGAGCCTGATGGCTTTGCTTAAGTAGTGCCAATGATTCGGCTTAGTCGTTTTAGGTTTAGTTGTTTTAGGTGTAGCGGCTTTGGCTGAGCGGTAAAGTTTACGGTGCTCGTGCCGATAGCCTAGCCGGTAGACGGTTTTTTATTTAATGGAGTCATGATGAGTAGATGCCTTTTTCTAGTTGTGGTGCTGGGGCTTACCGCTTGCACCGCATCAGAAGAGCCGCAGTATGATGCGAATAATCATTATCTGCCCCACTATCATGCGTCTCACTATGTTAATGGCAAACCTTTTGGGCCACTCCCACGCCCCGAGGTGTCGCCACGCCACATGCAAGACGGCATCCCTATGCGCATGAGTGCCGGCAATCGCAGTGCCTATTTACCCCAAGCGGGGCCGTCTTTAGTCGGCGGACAAACGCAGCTGCAACAGTATATGTCGGCCTTGGCTTATCAATTGGTGTCGAGCATTCATAATGTGGATCCGCAATCTGGCATAGCGGTGAGTGGTTTCGTGGATCAGCAAGATTATAAGAGCCAAGATGATTTTAACCGTTTGTTATCTGAAACCATGATGTTTCAGCTTAACCAATACGGCTTGCGGGTCGTTGACTTTAAAACGCTGCCCTTTATTCGTATTACACCGGAAGGTGATATCAGTACCAGTCGCGATTATCGTCAGTTGAGCCCACGCATTGGGGCGAAATATTTACTGCAGGGCACTGTGAGCCAAACCTTGGGTGGGCGGTTAATTGATGCGCGCCTTGTTTCTATGGGTGACAACAGTTTGGTTGCCAGTGGCCAGCAGTTTATTCCTGAATATTTAGTGCTCGGCATGGTACAAGAGAAAGTGTCACAGCCTAGGGTACAAGTGATTACGCCTGAGTATAGGAGCCGTTATGCTAAGTAAGCGCGGGCTATTAATGTGCCTGATGTTATTACCCTTAATCGGTTGTAGCAGCCAACAGGGCGGACCCAAACCCACTAAGAACCATCTTTATGCGGTTGGCTATGCGCCTATTAGCTTGCAGCTACCACAGGAACCTCAGCAAAAACTGTTGCACGCCATGCGTGCCTCTAGGTTGGATGCGTATCGAGAATTAACCGAGCAACTAAGTGGCGTTATGACCTCAAGCTCGAGCATTACCAACAGTAATATCTTACAAGATGGCACAGTGAGCAACAGCAGCCGCGGCGTGGTACGCGGCGCGCGCGTGGTAAACAGTTACCCCGATGGTGATATGTACGTTACCGAGCTGGAGCTGGATTTAAAGCTGTATGAAAAGCTAAGGCGTGGGTATTGAATAAAGAGCAGCGGTAAGCCGTAAGCTAGAAGCGGTAAGTTGAGTGAAAACTGCGCTTGGTAGCAGGCCTTTTGTTGATAGAGAGAAGGTGCCGGTCCGCGTGAGCGGATGCTTTTAAAACCAATATTAGGCCCTAGTGAAGTCCTCTTAACTGCAGAGGCGGCCATGCTGCGAAAGGTCAACAACAAAAAAACACCGCCCTTAAAAGAGCGGTGTTTTTTTGTTTGGCTTCTGAGCCGTGAAACTAAACCTTAAAGCCGGCACCTTTATTAATGCCTTTGGTGTGACCCTTTTGGTCGTAGGTGACGCTTTGCCGTTCGTGCAGGCGGCTTAAAATGTTGGCAAGCTGGCGTACACCGTTGAGCGATTGCTCAAGTAACTGCTCGGCGACTTGGCTTTGCTCTTGGCATTGCTCCACTAACTCGCGCAGGCTTGAGACTTGCCGATGATAGTCAGTG
>JAHLFI010000085.1 GCA_018883865.1 Candidatus Oceanisphaera merdipullorum | reverse complement strand
TTATTGGACTTGCCGAGTGGCCGCAATACGCGCGCACCATTAGAGCCACGGTACTCGCGGAAAAGAAAAAAGAATACGTAGAAGCCGCGCAGGTGATGGGCTTTAAATCGGTGCGCATTATGTTTCGCCATATTTTACCAAATTGCTTATCGCCCATTTTGGTGATCTCCACGGTGCAGGTGGCCAATGCCATCATGAGCGAAGCGGCGCTGTCCTTTTTAGGCTTAGGCATGCCCGTAGATCAACCCTCATTGGGTTCTTTGATCAGCATGGGTTTTAGTTATATTTTCTCCGGTTCTTGGTGGATCACCGCCTTTCCCGGTATGTATTTGGTGGTGTTGGTGTTAGTGATTAACCTGCTCGGCGACTGGCTGCGGGATGTGTTTAATCCAAAGTTTTATAAGGGCTAGCTAGCCCCGTGGGCAGCGGTAAGCCGTTAGCGACAAGCTAAAGACTCATAGCTGATGCATCTTTGACTTGCCTTGTATTGAAAGCATTAATCTTCCACTAACAGCTTAAAGCTGACCGCTGATGGCTGTCCTGAAAGGACTTCCCCTTGTTCGCTCGTTTCTCCATTATTCGCCGCCCCTTGGCAGGCTTACTGATTTTGTTAGGCATGTTGTTGGTCAGCGCCAATTTGCTGGGCTTACCCATAGCTATGGGTACGGCTGGGTTAGCATATTGGTTGGCGGCGCTACTTTTGTGGCCGGGATTATCGTCTCGTAATCGACTGCAAGCCGGCTTATTACTAGGTGTAGGAATTGTCTGTTTAATCTTAAGTCGGTGGCTGGGTGCTGAGCTGGCCTGGGCGCGACTTTTCAGTAGTAACGTTAGCATCTTGTCGATGCTGGTAGCGGTGAGTTTCTTAAGCTTGGTGAGTCGACCGGCCAGCGAGATGGACCAGCCGTTGCCTAAAGGGCGCCGAGCCTTGGCCTCTACCTTGGCGGCTATTCATGCCTTTGGTGCCGTGATTAATATTTCTTCCGTGTTTATTATTGGCGACCGTTTGGCGCAAGTGACCAAGCTCAGTCGTGAGCAGTCTATCGTCTTGGTGCGGGGCTTTAGTGCGGCTGCGTTTTGGTCGCCTTTTTTTGCCGCCATGGGCGTGGCCTTGAGTGTGGCGCCAAAGGCCCAGCTGAGTCAGTTATGGTTGGTGAGCATGCCGTTGGCAGTATTGTCTTTGTGCTTAACTTATTGGCAACTGGCCCGTCAACAACCAAGTTCCCATGCCATCGCCGCTGCGCCAGATGCTAAGGCCGCAGTAGGCAACTTCGTGGGCTATCCGTTGCATTTAAGCGGGCTTTGGCTGCCCTTGCTGTTGGCGGCGGGAGTCTTCTTGCTGCATCAATTACAGCCCAGTTTATCTATTTTAGCGGTGATCACCTTGCTGGCCCCGCTGTTGAGTGTAAGCGTATTGGTGCTTACGGTTCGCTCGCCGCTAGGCGGTGTTAAGCAGTTGGTAAATGGCCGATTGCCGCAAATGGGCAATGAGTTAGTGTTGTTTTTAGCGGCGGGCATCTTGGCTTATGGGCTTGAAAGCCTGTTGTTAAGTGCTCATTGGCAGCTGCCTGTTAGTCACTTCGGACCTTTGGCCGCAAGCCTGACGTACCTCTGCATAGTGCTACTGTCTTTGGTTGGTATTCATCCGATAGTCTGCATTACCTTGGCCGCGAGTCTGTGGTCACCGCTTAATCCGGATCACAGCTTGCTGGCCTTAGTCTTTTTAAGCGCTTGGGCGTTAGGCACGGCGACTGGGCCTTTATCGGGTATCAATTTGGCATTTCAGGGGCGTTATGGGGTGGACTCATTTTCTCTGATGCGTTGGAACTTAGGCTATCTAGGACTGATGTCACTGTGCGTCGTCGCCGGTATTTATCTGTTGGCGGCTGTGTTAGGCCTGTAGCGTATGGCATTAAAACGTAAGCGTTAATACTCACTGATAAGGAGATAAGGATGTAATTTTTCTTGCTGAAGATAGCGCTGACGGTCGTTCTCTTTGCTGGTTTATTTGTCTGGGTTTACTACCAAGTCGCCAGTGGGCTGATGTAGAGGAAATCTGCGCCCCGTTAGAGACAAACTTTGCCAATAGTGTACTAAAACAGGCATGTAGCTTTTTGATTTTTATAGATTTGTGACATTATCGCTTAAAAAGTGTGCGTCATCTCGTCTTCTCATTTGCGCAGCCTTAGCTTTTCATTCATAATATGCGACCTAAAACTGTGTCGGTGTGTCAGTGAATTTTGGATGCTCCGTCTACTTCTTAAACTCATCATTTAAAGTTGAATCATGACCGAATTATCCAAATACAGAAACATTGGTATCTTCGCTCACGTTGATGCGGGTAAAACCACCACAACCGAGCGTATCCTTAAACTTACTGGCCGTATTCACAAAGCGGGTGAAACCCACGATGGCGAATCCACCACTGACTTCATGGAACAGGAAGCTGAGCGCGGAATTACCATCCAGTCTGCAGCCGTTAGTTGTTTCTGGAAAGAGCACCGCTTTAACGTTATCGATACTCCAGGGCACGTTGACTTCACCGTTGAAGTTTACCGTTCACTGAAAGTACTGGACGGCGGCATCGGTGTATTCTGTGGTTCAGGTGGTGTTGAGCCTCAGTCTGAGACTAACTGGCGTTATGCGAACGACTCAGAAGTGGCGCGTATTATCTTCGTAAACAAGTTAGACCGTATCGGTGCTGATTTCTTGCGTGTAGTACAACAGACTCGCGACGTACTGGCTGCTAACCCCATTATCATGGTGTTACCAATCGGCGCCGAAGATCAGTTTAAAGGTGTAGTAGACCTGCTGACTCGTAAAGCTTACATCTGGGATAACTCAGGTGATCCAGAAGCCTACACTATCGAAGACGTGCCAGCCGACATGGTTGACCAGGTTGAAGAATACCGCGAAATGCTGGTAGAAAGCGCCGTTGAACAAGACGACGACCTGATGGAAGCCTACATGGAAGGTAACGAGCCTTCTATCGACGAGCTGAAGCGTTGTATCCGTAAGGGTACTCGTACTATGGCCTTGTTCCCAACTTACTGTGGTTCTGCCTTTAAAAACAAAGGTATGCAGCTGATCTTGGACGCAGTCGTTGATTACCTGCCTAACCCAATGGAAGTTGATCCACAGCCGTTGACCGACGAAGAAGGTAACGAGACTGGCGAATTCGCAATCGTTGATCCAGATCAGCCTTTCAAAGCTTTGGCGTTTAAAGTGATGGATGACCGTTTCGGCGCCCTGACTTTCGTACGTATCTACAGCGGTCGTCTGAAGAAGGGTGACACCATCCTGAACAGCTTCACCGGTAAAACTGAGCGTATCGGCCGCATGGTTGAAATGCACGCGGATGAGCGTAATGAATTAGACTCCGCACAAGCCGGTGACATCATCGCTATCGTGGGCATGAAGAACGTACAAACTGGTCACACTCTGTGTGATGTTAAGCACCCTTGTACGCTGGAAGCCATGGTGTTCCCTGAGCCAGTTATCTCTATCGCAGTTGCGCCTAAAGATAAGAACGGTTCAGAGAAAATGGGTACTGCAATCGGTAAGATGATTGCCGAGGATCCAACCTTCCGCGTAGAAACTGACATAGATTCCGGCGAAACCATTCTGAAAGGCATGGGTGAATTGCACCTGGACATCAAAGTTGACATCTTGAAGCGTACCTACGGCGTTGAGCTGATTGTAGGTGAGCCACAGGTTGCTTACCGCGAAACCATTACTGCCGAAGTTGAAGACAGCTACACGCACAAGAAGCAGTCTGGTGGTTCAGGTCAATACGGTAAAATTGACTATAAGATCCGTCCTGGTGAGCAAAACACTGGCTTCGTGTTTAAGTCTTCTGTAGTGGGCGGTAACGTTCCTAAAGAATTCTGGCCTGCAATCGAGAAAGGTTTCGGCAGCATGATGAACACAGGTACCATCGCTGGTTTCCCTGTGTTGGACGTTG
Source organism: Candidatus Oceanisphaera merdipullorum (assembly GCA_018883865.1). Classification (GTDB taxonomy): domain Bacteria; phylum Pseudomonadota; class Gammaproteobacteria; order Enterobacterales; family Aeromonadaceae; genus Oceanimonas; species Oceanimonas merdipullorum. The sequence continues at coordinate 17,103 of JAHLFI010000085.1, read as the reverse complement.
AATTCGACCTGATCGACGGTGCTTTCCACGCGGTTGACTCCTCAGCCATTGCGTTTGAAATCGCTGCTAAAGGCGCGTTCCGTCAGTCTATCGCTAAAGCCAAGCCACAATTGCTTGAGCCTGTGATGAAAGTTGACGTCTTCACTCCTGAAGATCACGTAGGTGATGTTATCGGTGACTTAAACCGTCGTCGCGGCATGATCAAAGACCAAATCGCTGGCGTAACTGGCGTGCGTATCAAAGCTGACGTACCTCTGTCAGAAATGTTTGGCTACATTGGTTCACTGCGTACTATGACTTCAGGTCGTGGCCAGTTCTCCATGGAGTTCTCACATTACTCACCTTGCCCTAACAACATCTCTGAAAAGGTTGTTGCACAGGTTGCCGAGCGTAAAGCGGCAGAAGCCAAGAAGTAATAGCGCTTAATATTTAAGCCCTATCTAAAAACCGCTGCCTCGGCAGCGGTTTTTTTATGCCTGCTATTCGAGAACAGCCCCTCCATTGGGTGTCCATGCTCTTGATTTTTCTATTTATTGTGAGGCGTAGCTCAATTGTCACTATTTAGCCTGTGTTGAGCGACTAGGCAGCTACCAAGGACACTGGCTGTGTGCAAATATGGTGTGCGAGCATGCGCCGCTGAGGGAGATAAAAACAATGACCGATAAGAAAAAACTAACTACTAGTGCTGGCTGTCCCGTGGCAGACAACCAAAATGTGATGACGGCCGGTCCCCGAGGACCGCAGTTATTACAGGATGTATGGTTTCTGGAAAAGCTCGCGCATTTTGATAGAGAAGTGATCCCAGAGCGACGTATGCATGCTAAAGGCTCGGCGGCATACGGCACCTTTACCGTGACTCACGATATTACTCAATTTACCAAGGCTAAGATATTTTCAGACATCGGTAAACAAACACCGCTACTGGCCCGATTTTCTACGGTAGCCGGTGAGCGGGGAGCCGCCGACGCAGAGCGTGATATTCGTGGTTTTGCCTTAAAATTTTATACCGAGCAGGGTAACTGGGATCTGGTGGGCAATAACACGCCGGTATTCTTTATGCGTGATCCCCTTAAGTTTCCTGATCTTAATCATGCTGTTAAGCGGGATCCTCGCACTAACCTGCGTAGTGCCAGAAATAACTGGGATTTTTGGAGCTCGTTACCTGAAGCGCTGCACCAAGTCACTATCGTGATGAGTGACCGTGGCATTCCCGCCAGCTATCGCCATATGCACGGTTTTGGCAGCCATACCTTTAGCTTTATTAATGCCAGCAATGAACGCTATTGGGTGAAATTTCACTTTAGATGTGAGCAGGGCATTAAAAACTTAAGTGACGCCGAAGCTGAAGCGCTGATTGGTAAAGACCGCGAAAGCCATCAAGTCGACTTGTATAACAGCATAGAAAACGGCGATCTACCTAAGTGGACGCTGTTAGTGCAAGTGATGCCAGAACAGGATGCAGCTAGCGTACCTTACAATCCCTTCGATCTAACTAAAGTTTGGCCGCACAAAGACTACCCACTACAGGAAGTAGGTTTTTTTGAACTAAATAAAAACCCCGATAACTACTTTGCCGAAGTCGAGCAGGCGGCTTTTAACCCCGCCAATATAGTGCCGGGTATTAGTTTTTCGCCTGATAAGATGCTGCAGGGTCGCTTGTTCTCTTATGGTGATGCCCAGCGTTATCGTTTAGGAGTGAACCACCAGTTGATTCCAGTAAATGCGCCACGCTGCCCCGTGCACAGCTACCACAGAGACGGTGCCATGCGCGTTGATGGTAACCACGGCAGTACCTTAGGTTATGAGCCCAACAGCTATGGCGAATGGCAAGAACAACCAGATTTTAGTGAACCGCCGCTGGCTCTTTCTGGCGCTGCAGCTCATTGGGATCACAGAGAAGATACCGACTATTATTCCCAACCCGGTGCTTTATTCCGCTTGATGACGCCTGAGAAGCAACAGCTGTTGTTTGAAAATACCGCCCGCTCTATTGGAGGTGCACCGCGTGAAATTCAGCTCCGTCATATTGGCAATTGCTTTAAGGCTGATCCTGCCTACGGCGCCGGTATTGCCAAGGCGCTGGATATTGCCTTGAGTGATATACCTCAATAATCATAAATAAGTTTAAGAATAAGCATAAAAGCACAGTGAGTGATCACTGTGTTTTTATGTGGCTTGCTAAGGTATTATTGAGTGCGTGAGAATTTCATGATGTGGCCTTTAAAAGGCTGTTCTAAATAATCGGTGTGCTCAGGTGTTATATGGCGGCTATTAAAACCAAATTTCAGTAGCTTATTGCTGATCTTATTTCTTCTACCTCGGCCAGGATCGACCAAGATCACCTTACAATCAGGATTGGCATGACGGTCAATAAAGCCTGCCAGCATACTGACATGCTGATCTTCATATAATAAATCGCTGCCAATAATCAAATCAAACTGACCTAAAGCACTGTGTTCGTCAGCCCAGTCTACTCGCTCAAAGTTAATGGCGTCATTGTTATTGAGCTGAGTGTTTCTATCGAGAAAGGTTTCCACCTTAGGATGATAGTCGGTAGCGGTAATATCAGCGTGGCGCTGATTGAGCACTATGCTCGATAAGCCAAGACCACAACCTACCTCTAAGATGCGTTTGCCTTTAATGTCGTAATCTAACATATGGTTGGCTAACACTAAGCTGGATGGCCAGAGCACACCAAATAACGGCCAAGAGGTATCGCAAATACCTAACTTTTCGGCTTCGCCGTTAGGATCACTAAATTGTTGATTATCACGTAACGTACACAGGTGAATGTCTTTATGGCCAATTTCAATGGTTTGATAACGAACGCGCAGTGGCGTAGTCATAATAAGTCCTTGAGAAAATAGTAAACGGACACAAAAAGGGAGTAGTAATTAAAAAATCGATAATATGTCGCTAAATTAAGTAAATTAGCGACATATTAACACATTTTTCGGTGTTTTCTGATTTGTAGTGAGGAGGTAAATATGCTGGCTGGCGGCCAGTGAACATTACTGATACTTATGTAATTGATTTTTTAAGGTGTCTTTCACCCAATCTCTTAAGGAAGCGGGCTCTAACACTAATAAGCCATCGCTTTGGCTGAGTATCCAGCGCCTGAACTGCATGCTATCTAGCACTTGTGCCTCAAGAATATAATGATTAGCGTGGTGATCATCGACAGTGAGGCGTTGCATGGTGGAAATAGGGCTTTCTGTTATATGCTCTGCCATCCAATCAGGGAGGCGCAGCTTAAGTAATAACGGTTGTTGTTCAGGTAATAGCCACCGCAAAGCGCCTTTGTCTAAGTAATCATCAATCTTAAATTCAGAAAAAGGCCGGACCGGATCGGCTAACAACTGCACTTGCTGATAGCGATGTAATGCGGTGACACGAATATCATCAAATTGGTAAAAACGACATAATAAATAGAGCGTATGATCTTGCTGTACTAAGCCATAAGGGTGAATAACACGCTGCGCTTTACCCCGATAAGTAGCACAAAACTGACGATTCTCGAGTAGTGCCTGATAAATAAGCTCAACTGCCTCGGCGTCTGCTTGTGGCGGCTGTAGAAAGTAAGAGGGGACGACGCGTACTTTGTTTACCCAGTGTTGATAGCTAGCCGAATTATGCTTGGCTAGCCGCTCTTCTGCTTCATATTGTAAAGGCTGAAGATGTTGCAACACTTGCGGTGGTAATAAAGGTCGCAGATGCTGCATTGCCATTGATAGCGTTAATGCCGTTACGGCATCCATTCCCGGAAACCCCATGCGTTGGCTATCACGGGTAAACGCCCAACCTACGCCGGTTTTACCTCGACCCTGCGGTTCGTTTTGGATAAGTGGAAAAAGTGCTGAAAGGTTCGACAAGTCGCGTTGAATAGTACGTAAGCTAGCTTGAAAACCAGCATCTTCTACACGAGAGAGTAATGCTTGGCTGCTGATAAAGTGCGGCTCGCGTGGGATATTTTGTAGCAGTAATAATGTACGTAAAGTAGAGTCAGACATTTTTTATTAGATGACATCATGTGTCGTTTAATCTTGTCATAGTGGATCCACAGATTCAAATATAAGATGCAGCCACAAGCGCACTGATAGATATTTCGAAGTGAGAGTATGGAGTTAAATAAACGCTATGTTGACAAAAGTACCGACTATGGGGATAGAGATGACCACTAACCAAGAGCAAAAAAGCCACAGGCAATGTATCCCCGTTCAAGCTGGCTCACAAAATTTTTTAGCGTTGTTTTATCAGCACTCCGGCGATGGCGAACTGGGTGTACTAGCATTGGATGATTATCAGCGTGGCTATGTTTGGGATGTAAAAAAAATAACTCAGATGGTTAAGGATCTAAAAGATTTTCAGGATGAGAAAAATCAAGAAAATCATCTGTTACCTTACTACATGGGTACAGTCTTGCTGCATCAAGATAAAAATAAGCGTTATATTATCGATGGTCAGCAGCGTATTACTTCACTGTGCCTGCTTCATCAGCTCTTGAAGAAGGAGTTGCCAACTGGGCATGAATTAGGTTACTCGGCTCAATCGGCTCGTACCATTCGTGACGCATTTAATGTCTTGCAAGAAACGAAACAAGATGAGCTGCCAAACGAAGCTATTTTTGAGCAGATAACATTTACCGTCATTGTTGTGCAAGATATTGATTTAGCGTTTACTTTCTTTGATACGCAAAATAATCGTGGTGTTCCTCTTGAAGCCACAGATCTTCTCAAGGCATATCATTTACGAGCGATTAAAGATGAAACAGCGGCGCTAGATTTACAGCGTGACGCGGCCAGTCGTTGGGAAAATATTCAGCGACAACCCTCAGTTTTATCCTCAGGTGATGATTTTGCTCCTTATCTCTTCAGGTTATTTTTATGGCGAGCACGTATGTGGCAGGGCAAGCGAATAGAGCCAGCCCATCATGATGGGTTATTAGATGAGTTTCAGGAGGATACCTGGCAACAAAATATTAAAGAAAATGCTACGTTAGATACTATTCCTATATATGCATGTAGAAATAATCAGTTAGCAAGTGCGATGCAGTTAATAAATGGCCAATTGCTATTAAAGAATAATTCATTTTCGCTAAGTAATGATCCCGCAGATTTACCTATGGCCGTTCGGCAACCTCTTTATAAAGGTCTGTGTTTTTTTCTGTTTGCTGAAAAATATACCGCTATCTTACAAAACCTGATGAACAATGAGATTAAGGAAGAAGAAGTTAAATCTTTCCGCAACGTTTATAAAAAACTATTACTAGCGAATCAAATCTATCTGCGTGAAATATTTATGGTGAGTTCACTGTTGTATGTTGATCAGTTTGGTTATGCTGGCTTATCTGAATTTGCCCTGCGTCTAGAATATGCACTAGGCAGTATTCGATTAGATAAGAAGCAAGTAAGAAGAGAGACTGCTGCAAATTATTTTCGTGATGGTCAGCTCAATCTGCTGGATGTGATAATCCAGAGTTATCACCCTAATCAGGTTTTTAATTACTTAAAGAAACAAGAGGCAGCCTGCCAAGAGATATATGCTGCATCAGAGGTTAAGTTGGATAGTACGGTGCAAGGCCGGTACAAAAAAGCAGTGTTAGAATTTTATGATGACGAAAAAAAAGAAAATTTTAAAGATTTTGCTGATAAACATCATTGGTTAGAAACTTGGATAAAAAAGGAAGCTGCTAATGTCCGTTAATTCTAAAGTTTATTCACTAAAAGATATTGCTAATGAACCCGAATTCATTTGGTTGTTTAATATTCCGATTTACCAGCGTTTATATGTCTGGGGTGCGGACCAAATAAATACATTACTCAGTGATATTGCCAGTGCCTTTGATCGTCACGAGTCGCAGTTTTTTCTTGGCAACACGATTGTTGTTGAAAATACCTCCTTAGCGTCAGCGACTCATGCTCACAAAGCTTTTGATCTTATCGATGGACAACAGCGCTTTACCACGCTTTGGCTGCTTAGCACTGTGGCACCTTGGAATAATGAGTTGGAAAGTTTTTCAAGGGTAACGATTGATGGTCAGGCTAAACCCCGACTGCATTTTTCTATTCGTGACTCGGTAAATAACTACTTGCAAGCATTAATCGATAATCCAGAAACAGTTACTAAACAAGAAGTAGAAATCGAACGTCTTAGCTACGCTCAGGCATTAATGACCTCGTTTAAAAATAAGCATAAAAGGCCAAATAATAAATCAGTCGATGATACCTACATTAAAGAGCTTGCTAAATTTATCTATGAAAATGTCAAGCTGGTGTTAACACAGGTTTCGCCAAGTATGGATTTAAACAAGCTGTTTGAGATTATCAATAACCGGGGGGCTCAGCTGCAACATCATGAAATCCTCAAAGCAAAATTATTAGCTGAATTAGAAGCTGATGAGCGGTGGCGTTATAGCGCCATCTGGGATGCGTGTTCCGATATGGACAATTTTGTTGATCGTAGCCTGCGCTCCGTGGTGTCTAATTTAAAAGCTAATGAGCTTGGTGAACTATACAAAAACGGTACCTTAGCTAATTTTGAAAAAATAAATGAATTATTAGGAAAAGTAGAGTCCGATCTAGATAGCTCTGCTCGACTTAGTCTTAAATATATTTTAGAAGATAGTAGTTTAAACCAGATGGAAACTAATAAATACAATGTAGTAAAAGATAATAATGAATATTTATGGAGTAGTAGCATTATCAGCTTCTCTTTATTCTTACAACATGTACTACGGATCTGGTTGCTAAAAAATACATCAGGTAAAGATGTCGATCGCTTACTGGATAAGCAGCTACTTGCTTTGTTTAATCAAAGCTTTTTTAATCTTGGAAAGCGAGATGAAGACCAAGGAGATAATGCTCGTAGTTTTATAAATCTGCTTTGGCAGGTGCGAGTGTTATGGGATGACTTTATAATTAAACGAATAGATATGGATGATGATAAAATACATCGAATTTGCTCGCGAACTATTTCTGCTAGTTATATAAGTACCACGAGAGAAGAATCTCACAAGGGATTATCACTCCTACAAAGTATGCTGTATCACTCTCAAGAGGTTACGACCCATTATTGGCTGACGCCTTTTCTTAACTTTTTAGTTGACGAGAAGAATCATGTTTCAATCAACAATAATGATAGTAAAGAAATAGCATTTAAATACTTGAGAAATTTAGATAATTATTTGTTTGGTCAAGATACTAACCAAAAGTTGCTAGAACGTAGCCGATTATTTATGGAAAGCTCAGCTTGCACAGTTGAAAATTTTACTTTTGATAGTGCTGTCAATTGCTCACTTGGGGTTGCCACTCCGCACTATTGGTTCTATAAACTAGATTTTGTGTTGTGGTATCTATCTACTAAGAATTTACTCGGATCTTTACTTGCTAAGCCTTTTCTTACTAAACAAGAAGCTATGGATTTTAACTATACTCATTGGCATAACTTTCGCTTTACAGCAAAAAACTCGGTTGAGCATGTATCGCCACAGAACCCACAAGGAATAGATCAAAGTCCGGTAAGTAAAGATATGCTAGATGATTTTGGTAATTTGGCATTAGTTTCTCGTAACCTCAACTCCGAGTATGGAAACTTACCTTTTAATGAGAAACAAAGCCGCTATCACAATAAAAAATTAGCCGTGCAACGGCCTGAATCATTAAAAATGGATCTTATTTATCAACATAAAAATTGGGGTGATGAGCAAGTCGCACAACATCAGGCAGCCATGCTTAAGGCGCTTGAGCAATACTATGCGGAACCGTTTGTTCATTCGGTGATCTAAATAATGTAGATAAATTTATAAAAGTAATTTGATATATGTTTATAAAATATAACAAATGTTCATTTGTAAATTTAATAGAATAACGAGATTAATTTGGTACAAAGGAACACTATGAATGATATGTCTAAGTTAGTGAATGGTGATGATAACACCCTAGTTTGCGCCATTATTAACCTAACAGACATTGATTTGGGGGTTATCACTGGAGCTGAAATTGTTACCGACGAGGCGCTGCTTGCTAAGCCACTTCACGCTTACGATATCTGGATTAGGGTGCTGAACAAGGTTGATGATGAGCAAGAGTGGTTAGCCCTGACTCATGCTGTCACTTATTCGGGCTTAAAGTTACTTATTTACCCGTCAGTACTCGAAGTGACAGTAATGGCTGGTATGGATTATGGCTATAAGGGGGTGATCCAATGCGCCCCTGCGTTAACGACTGCGCTGCTCAACGATCTTATTGAGCCGCTCACAAGACCAGCACTTTTCGGTATTGATTATCAGGATCTCACTTCATTTTTTATTGAGAACGAGGGAAAGGTCTATTATCAGCGCTATGCGCTTGTTGACAATCAATGCCCTGAGTTGGTTATTCCGCATAGTTTTAAACAACAAAATACGCAGTTAGGATTATTACTGGTATTAACGCTTCATCAAGACTCAGATTTTAGCCTGCTACAGGCGGTAGGTCAGCGTGTGGGAGAAATAAAAGAAGGAATACAGTGTGTACTTGGCGATCGCCAAGCTGCATCAGCGCCTGAGGCTTTGGGCATATTGTGGTTTGAATAAAAAATCGAGAAGTGATACATGCTGACTAATAGCTTATAAATAGTGCTCCCAAGTTATTACTGCTTGGGAGCTCTGGCTACTTTATCGCGCTTGATATTCTTTGATCGATTGCACCATACCGGCAGCAGTTAAGCCTAATTTGGCCAATATTTGTTGCTGACCGCCTTGCTCAATAAAGATATCGGGTAAGCCGAGGTTTAATACCGGAACCAGTTTTTTGTTGCGCATCAGGCATTCATTTACCGCCGATCCGGCGCCACCCATAATGGCGTTTTCCTCAACCGTCACCAGTAGCTTATGCTCGCTTAATAGCGATAGCAGCAGTGCTTCATCGAGCGGTTTCACGAACCGCATGTCCACTAAGGTGGCGTCTAACTTCTCGGCGGCTATCTCAGCCTCGGCGAGCAGGGGACCGAAGTTAAGCAGGGCGACCCCTTTGCCTTGGCGAATAATACGACCCTTACCTATCTCGAGTGCGGTCATTTGGTGTTGGATTGGCACATTTGGGCCAGTACCGCGCGGATAACGTACCGCCGCCGGGCCTGAATGTTGATATCCGGTGTAGAGCATGTGGCGACACTCGTTTTCATCGGCGGGTGTCATGATCACCATATTAGGAATGGTGCGCATAAAGCTTAAGTCGTACGCGCCCTGATGCGTCGGGCCATCGGCACCCACGATACCGGCGCGGTCAATGGCAAACAATACGTCTAAGTTTTGCAGTGCCACATCATGAATGAGTTGGTCGTAACCGCGCTGTAAGAAGGTGGAATAAATAGCGACCACCGGCTTCTTACCTTCGATGGCCATGCCAGCCGCCAAGGTGATGGCATGTTGCTCGGCAATCGCCACATCAAAGTAGCGTGTCGGGAATGCTTTTGAAAAGCGTACTAAGCCTGAGCCTTCGCGCATAGCGGGCGTAATGGCCATCAACTTAGGGCAGTGGCTGGCCATATCACACAGCCAATCACCAAATACTTTCGAATAGCTAGGACTAGTGGCCGTCGCTTTAGGTAAGAAGTCTTGGGCCGGATCAAACTTAGGCACCCCATGGTAACCAATCGGGTCTTGTTCTGCAGGCAAGTAGCCTTTGCCCTTACGGGTCATGATATGCAGAAACTGCGGGCCTTTGAGCTTGCGCATATTGCGCAGTGTTTCAACCAAGGTATTAATACCGTGGCCATCAATGGGGCCTACGTAGTTAAAGCCAAACTCCTCGAACAAGGTACCCGGCACCACCATGCCTTTTAAATGTTCTTCGGTACGCTTGGCCAAGGCTTTGAGTGGCGGCAATATTTCCAGCGCCTTCTTGCCGCCTTCGCGTAGCGTACTGTACAAAGAGCCTGACATGATGCGCGCTAAATGATTATTGAGGGCGCCGACGTTTTCGGAAATCGACATCTCGTTATCATTCAAAATCACCAACATGTCTTTATGAATATCACCGGCGTGATTGAGCGCCTCAAAGGCCATGCCTGCGGTAATGGCGCCATCACCAATAATGGCGACTACCTTGCGACCTTTCTGTTCCTGTTCGGCGGCAATGGCCATGCCGAGCGCGGCGCTGATACTGGTGCTGGAATGCCCGACACTTAAGGTGTCGTATTCACTTTCATCGCGCCAAGGAAAAGGGTGTAAGCCTTGAAATTGGCGAATGCTTGGCAATCGCTCGCGCCGACCGGTAAGAATTTTATGGGGATAAGCCTGATGGCCCACATCCCACACCAAACGATCGAAGGGCGTGTTATAGACATAATGCAGGGCGACGGTGAGCTCAACCACACCTAGGCCTGAGGCGAGATGACCGCTGCTGCTGCTGACTGAATGTAACAGGTAAGATCGTAACTCGGCACACAGCGCGGGTAGGCGGTCTTGGGGCAGGCTGCGGAGCTCATCGGGCAAACTCGCCAAGGCTAAGGTCGGGTAATCGGCAATATTCAGACTCATAAGTGTATTGTTATCCTCGCCCTAAAAATCGCGTTTCACGATATAGTGAGCGAATGCTTCCAGTGTTTGAGTAGGGTAGGGAATATCAGCTAACGCCGATAAGGCTTGGTCTAACAACTGATCCGCAAGTTGGCGCGCACCGTCTAACCCTAATAAGGCCGGATAGGTACTTTTTTGCTGCATGATATCTTTGCCTTGCGTTTTACCTAGCGTTTGGGTGTCGGCGGTAATATCTAAAATATCGTCTTGAACTTGAAACGCCAACCCTATGGCCTGTGCATATTTGCTGAGCGAGCTTAAATGTGGCTCTTGCAGATCTGGGGTACAGAGCGCGCCTAAACGCACCGCCGTCAAGATCAAGGCGCCGGTTTTATGCCGATGCAATTGCTCAAGTGCGGCACTATCAATGGCTTGGCCTTCATATTGAATATCTAACGCTTGGCCGCCACACATACCATGAAAGCCCGCCGCTACCGCCAGCTCTTGTACCATGCGCAGTTGGCGCTCGGCGCTTAAGCCTAAATTCGTTTGGCTGAGCAGTTCAAAGGCTAAGGCTTGCAAGGCGTCGCCGGCTATGATGGCGGTGGCCTCATCAAAGGCTTTATGCACCGTAGGCTGGCCACGGCGCAAGTCGTCGTCGTCCATGGCTGGTAAATCGTCATGGATCAATGAATAAGCGTGAATGCATTCAACGGCGGCGGCGGCGGCATCTAACGCCGTGTCATTGGCCTGAGCGAATAAATCGCCACAGGCGTACACCAACAAGGGGCGCACTCGCTTCCCCCCTTGCAGCAGACCGTATTCCATGGCCGCTTTAAGCTTGGGCGCCAAAGGGTTAAGCCGCGCTATGGCCTGACTTAGTACTGCGTCAATGCGTAGTTGATACTGTGCCTGCAATTGGCTCATAGCCACTTGCTGACCGCTTTGCTCGCTCATATTATTGCTCCTCAGCGAGGGCAAAGGGCGCCAGCTCGTCATCTTGGTGCAATAGAATTTGTACTTGCTGTTCGGCTTGGCTCAAACGCTGTTGACCCGCACGGACTAGCTGCACGCCGCGCTCAAAGGACTTAAGCGATTGCTCTAAGCTCAGGTCACCTTCTTCCAGCTGATCGACCAAGCTTTCCAGTTCTGCAAGGGCGCTTTCAAAATCCATGTTTTCAGGTTTTTTAGTAGCCACGGGCATCCTCTGTGATTAAACGGCAAAATAAGAGCTAATAGTACCATTGCCGTTCGGCATTTGGCGAAAATTATGGCGGAGCAACACAGAATGGCTATTCGAATGTTTAAAATGGGACCCGCATACGGATAATACCGGTAGCGACAAAACGGTGCATAACAAGGTAAGATTGGCACCTATATTTTTAGCCAACATTATGACCTTATTTTAGTGTTATCAAATCAGCCATGAGGGCCTTGCTTTGGATTTAGCTACGATTATCGGATTAGTCGGTGGAATGGCTTTTGTGGCCATGTCTATGATGTTGGGCGGTAGCCTTGGCATGTATGCGGATACACCCTCGTTTTTTATCGTATGCGTCGGCTCCTTGTTCGTGGTGATGATGAAGTTTAATTTAGGCCAATTTTTCGGTGCGGCCAAGGTGGCCGGCAAAGCTTTTATATTTAAGCTAGACAAGCCGGAAGACTTGATTGAGCGCGTAGTGGTGCTGGCCGACTCTGCTCGAAAAGGCGGTTTTTTAGCACTGGAAGAAGCGGAAATTACCAACCCCTTCCTGCAAAAAGCCGTAGATATGCTGGTGGATGGTCACGAACAAAACGTGGTCAAGCAAGCGCTGGAAAAAGACATAGACCTTAACGCCGAGCGCCAAGAGCAAGGTGCGAAAATATTTCGTGCCCTAGGCGATGTGGCGCCCGCCATGGGCATGATAGGGACGCTAGTAGGCTTGGTGGCCATGTTGGCCAACATGGATGACCCTAAAGCTATAGGTCCGGCCATGGCTATCGCACTGTTAACCACCTTGTATGGCGCCGTATTGGCTAATATGATCGCCATGCCCATTGCCGATAAGCTCGAGCTGCGTTCAGAAGAAGAGCGCTTGAATCGCACCTTAATTTTAGATGCGGTGCTCGGTATACAAGACGGCCAAAACCCGCGGGTATTACAAGGCTTGCTCGAAAACTACTTGGCCGATAGCAAGCGGTCGAAGGAGGAGTAGTGCCCAAAAAGTGCAAAAAAGCTCCGGCGGGAGCCCCTGCTTGGATGGCAACCTTTGCGGACTTGGCTACCTTACTGATGAGCTTTTTCGTGCTCTTGCTGGCCTTTGCGGAAATGGACGTCGTTAAGTATAAGCAAGTGGCGGGTAGCATGAAGGATGCCTTTGGTGTGCAAAACCAATTAGAAGTCTCCGAGATCCCCAAGGGCACCTCTGTGATCGCGCTGGAGTTTCGTCCAGGCCAACCGCAGCCCACACCGATTGATGTGATCATGCAGCACACCACAGACTCTACTCAAGCTGAACTAGACTTTCAGCCCGGTGAGTCGGACCGCGCCGCAGGCCAAAGCCGAGAAAAGGGCAATCAAGATGGTGCTGAGGATCAAGAGGTGCCAGCCGTAGATCAAGAAACTATGGTCGTAGCCCAAGAGTTGGCTGAAGAGCTCAGCGAGTCCATTGAACAAGATGCCATTGAGATCGAAGCACTGGGCCAGCAGGTGGTGATCCGTATTAAGGAGAATGCCTCCTTCTCGTCCGGCTCGGCGTTTTTGCAGCCGCAGTTTTGGCCTGTGGTACGTAAGATTGGTGAGCTTATTAAAGATATTCCCGGTGAAATATTAGTGTCGGGCCACACCGATGATATTCCAAGCCACAATGAGTTATTTCGCTCTAATTGGGAATTATCCTCCCAGCGCGCCTTAGCGGTGGCTGAGCAACTGCTTAAAGTCAACGGTTTTGATGAAGATCGCATGGTGGTGATGGGCATGGCTGGTACACGACCCTTAGCGGAAAATGACACCAGCGATAATCGTCGTCGTAACCGCCGCGTCGAGATTACTGTTTCCCAAGGTAAACCTAAATTTACGCCGCCATTGGATGTTACTACACCCCGCTAACCTGATCTTCATTAGCTATTTTTTGACCAAAAGCTCGACAAATATGTGTATAATGTCGAGCTTTATTTTAGGTCCTTTTTGCTTTTAGTTGTTTTTTACCTGTCTTTTTACCCAGTGCTAGGCGCGTTGAATTTATGAAATTTATTATCAAGCTTCATCCAGAAATCACCATTAAGAGTCGTTCGGTGCGCCAGCGCATGTGTAAACTGCTGCAGGGCAACATTCGTAATGTCGTTAAACATCTGGATGAAGACGTCAAGATCCGCTCCGAATGGGACAAGCTGATCGTGCGCAGCCCGCGAGATGAGCATCGCCAAGCTATGATAGATATCTTGGCCTGCGTGCCTGGTATACAGTCCTTCTTAGAAGTACAAGAACATAAAGTCAGTACCCTAGATGAAATTTTAACCCACACCGAGCAGGTATTTGGCCCGCAATTGGCAGGTAAGACTTTTTGTGTGCGCGCCAAGCGCCGTGGGCAGCAGATATTTAGCTCGCTGGATGTGGAGCGCTACGTGGGCGGCGGTTTAAATCAGCGTTGTAATACCGCTGGCGTGAAGTTGAAAAACCCAGATATACAAGTGAACCTTGAGCTGGATGGCGAACGCCTCTATTTAGTCGATCAACAGTATGTAGGCTTAGGCGGTTACCCGATTGCCAGTCAAGAAAGCGTACTCAGCCTGATATCGGGCGGCTTTGACTCGGGTGTCTCTTCCTATCAATTTATTAAGCGCGGTAGCCGGGTGCATTACTGCTTCTTTAATCTCGGTGGCCCCGAGCACGAAGCCGGCGTGCGTGAAGTCACTTACTATTTGTGGAAAAAATACGGCGCTTCGCACCGGGTTAAGTTTATCTCGGTACCCTTTGAGGCCGTGGTAGGTGAGATCCTCGAAAAAGTCGAAAACGGTTATATGGGGGTGATCCTAAAGCGCATGATGATGCGTGCCGCCGCCGTAGTGGCTGAAAGACTGGACGTTAATGGTCTAGTGACAGGTGAGGCTATGGGGCAGGTATCCAGCCAAACCGTGACTAACTTAAATGTGATCGACCGGGTGACTGATATGTTGATCATGCGTCCATTAGTGGCGACCGATAAGCAAGACATCATAAATATTGCTCGTCACATTGGTACCGCGTCTTATGCGGAAAAAATGCCTGAATATTGTGGCGTCATTTCCAGTAGTCCTACCATTAAAGCTAAGCTGGGGCGAGTGACAGAAGCGGAAAGTTATTTCGATTTCAGTGTGCTGGAAAATGCCATTGACGCCGCCTTTGTGGAGGATATCCGTGCCCTTGAGCATAAGCGAGTCTTGCCTGAGGTTGAGTTTACTGCCAGTGTCGGCGATGGCGAGCCTAATGAAATTATCTTAGATATTAGGCCTCCCGAAGAAGAAGAAGCTGCGCCCTTACAGGTTGCTGGGCGTGAAATTAAGGTCATCCCTTTCTTTAAGCTGTCGAGCCAGTTTGCTGAATTAGACGCCAACAAAACTTATCTTTTATATTGTGACCGCGGCGTGATGAGCCGTTTACAGGCCATTCATTTAAAAGAGCAAGGCTTTGATAATGTTAAAGTCTATAAGCCTTAACACACAGCCGTCAGCGATAAGCTGAAAGGTAAGGCAAAAGCTAAAGACCCAACAAATAAAAACGCCATGCCCTGCAGGATGGCGTTTTTTATTGTTTGTCTAGACTCTTTGGGTTGCTTCTAGCTTTAAGCTTCCCGCTTTAAGCTTTTTACGCTTCTCGGCGTTTGATTTCATCATACAGCTGCTGGCTGACCGGGACCGGTATGTCATTAGCATGCTCAAGAATAAAGCCCGTGATGTAATCGATTTCAGTGGCACGACCATGAATTAAGTCTTGTTGCATTGAAGAGTGATTAGTAGCGGTCAGTTCAATCACTTTATGTAAACGGCGACGGAAGGCATCTTTAGTTTCCGCTTCGCTGCCATCTAAACGTGAAATGACCTGATAAACTTCATCGTTCAGCTGTTCTAATACATCATTAAATCTTGGCTCGAGTAGCTGGCCGTTAGTGACGTTGTGATGGGCGGTGAGCGGGTTCATCACCGCATTGATGGCCAGCTTACGACGCTGATGCAGGGCAATATCATCACTCCACTCGCAGTGCTCTAACGCGCAGGCGAGGGGTTTAACTAAATGCGACCATGCTTTACCGGCTTCATTCAAAGGGCCAAGCCAAGTTTCGCCTTTACCGGTATGGCGTACCAACCAGTCTTGTTCTTTCATGGCGCCGTGGCTGCAAACACCGGCTAAAAGCGGATTATCTGGCAGTAAGGCCTTCACTTGCTCGGTAATACCCATGCCATTATTAAACAAGATCACAGGTGTGGTTTTGGGTAAATGTTGCAACTCTTTAAGGGCATCGAGCACATGGTAGGCTTTGGTAAAAACCAATAGGCATTCCACGTTGCGCGCATGTTCAGGGAATCTAGGCTGACTTTGAATTAACTGGTGGCGTCCACTGAGCGTAATTAAGTCCAGATTAGGATGGAAATGACCACGATGGCGCTCAGAAAGCATAAAGCCAACTCGTTCACCTTTTTGGTGGAGTTGACCTGCGATAACACAGCCCAGAGCCCCCGCTCCAAGAATGGTCCATTCCGTCATCACTCTATTCCCTAAATTTTGTTATTATGCATGTGTAGTTAATCATATACGTTAGCTGTGAACTTTCATTGTTGCCAGTGTATTTTTTTATCGCTGTCAGTTAATAAAACCGTTTAAAGGAGCCAGCATGCCGTCTTTTGATATTGTGTCTGAAGTTGAGATGAATGAAGTACGTAATGCAGTGGAGAATGCCAACCGCGAATTGAAAACGCGTTTTGATTTTCGAAATGTAGATGCCAGCTTTGAACTGAATGGTGAAAAGGTCAAACTGAGTGCCGATTCTGAGTTTCAGTTGCAGCAAATGGCTGATATTTTTCAAGCTAAAATGGTACAGCGCAACTTAGATGTACGCTGTATGGAGCTTGCTGACGTGGTACACACTGGTAAGCGTTACTCGCAAGAGGCGACGTTTAAGCAAGGTATAGATACCCCCAATGCGAAAAAGCTGATCAAGCAAATTAAAGACAGCAAAATTAAGGTACAAGCGGCCATTCAAGGTGAGCAGTTACGCATCACCGGCAAGAAGCGTGATGATTTGCAACAAGTGATGGCGTTGCTACGTGGCACCGAGCAAGAGCAACCATTACAGTTCGATAACTTTCGCGAGTAGTTTCTGGTCGCGAGGAGTCAGCGGGAAAAATAAAAAAACACCAGCCAAAAGCTGGTGTTTTTTTATTCTTTGTTTTATTGCTAGCCTGTCTCTTATTCACATCTTTTTGTTGTGCTTAATGGCGATGCTAGGCAGAGCGCACCGCTCCTCCGACTCGCCGTAGATTAAGGCCATCTTTGCTGGATAATGGCTGCGAATATTCACCGGGTATTTGGTCCATTACCCAGCAAAGATACACGCAGCAATCTGCCCATACGGGCTCAAGCCGCGCCATCC
>JAHLFI010000014.1 GCA_018883865.1 Candidatus Oceanisphaera merdipullorum | reverse complement strand
GATCTTAGCCGGTTGGGCTGCCGCGGTGGCACGCTTTAGCCGTTCACTGCCATTAGATGCGGTGGCGCGGGTATTAAGTGTGATGGGCATGATAGGCGTGGGCTTCTTGCTGTTCGTGATCGTGACCTCTAACCCATTCTTGCGCACCTTGCCGTTTTTCCCGGTCGATGGTCGTGACTTAAACCCCATGCTGCAAGACCCAGGCCTTATCTTCCACCCGCCTATGTTGTACATGGGCTATGTGGGCTTGTCGGTGGCGTTTGCTTTCGCCATTGCCTCTTTGATGACAGGTAAGCTGGACGCTGCTTGGGCACGCTGGTCGCGCCCTTGGACCATGGCCGCCTGGATATTTTTGACGATAGGTATTGCGCTCGGCTCTTGGTGGGCTTATTACGAATTGGGTTGGGGCGGCTGGTGGTTCTGGGATCCGGTAGAAAACGCCTCCTTTATGCCTTGGTTAGCAGCTACCGCCTTGATCCACTCGTTAGTGGTCACCGAAAAGCGCGCCACCTTTAAAGCATGGACCGTACTGCTGGCCATAATGGCGTTTTCACTGAGCTTGCTCGGTACCTTCTTGGTGCGCTCTGGCATCTTGGTTTCGGTGCACGCCTTTGCCTCAGATCCGACTCGCGGCTTGTTTATCTTGATCTTCTTTATGTTGGTGGTGGGTAGCTCCTTATTGCTGTATGCCATCAAAGGCGCAGAGGTGAAAAGCCACGGTAAGCATGAGCTGGCCAGTCGCGAAAGTATGCTGCTCGGCAACAACATCATGTTGATGGCCGGCCTGTTTGTGGTGCTAGTGGGCACTATCTTACCGCTGATCCACAAAGAGATAGGTTTGGGCAGTATCTCCATAGGCGCGCCTTTCTTTAATGGTATTTTTGCCTGGCTGATCATTCCTTTTGCGCTGTTAATGGGGGCCGCACCTCTGTTTCGCTGGCGCCGTCAGAGCATGAAAGAGATCAACGTCAAGTTGTTATCGGCCTTAATCCTATCGGCGGTCATCGGCTTTGCGCTGCCCTATCTTTTTGCCGATAAATTTGAAATATGGGCGGCCATTGGCTTAGGGCTGGGTGCCTTTATTGTCATTACCGCCTTGCAAGAAACCTGGGTGCGCGCCACCCACAGGCACAGCTTTGGCCATGGCATCACCAAACTCGGCAACAGCCACTGGGCTATGTTTTTAGGCCACTTAGGCATGGCGGTCACCATCATAGGTATCAGCTGTACTCAGTTGTACAGCATCGAAAAAGACGTACGTATGGATACCGGCGATAGCGTTACTTTCTCCGGCTATACCTTTACTTTTGAAGGTACCCAGCGTGCCGATGGCGCTAACTATGAAGGCTTTAAAGGGGTGATTGCGGTCAGCAAAGACGGCAAGGCCTTACCTAAGCTGGAAGCCGAGAAACGTCTCTATATAGTACAGCGCATGCCAATGACGGAAGCGGCGATCAGCGCCGGCATTACCCGCGACTTGTATGCCGCATTGGGGGAGCAGCTGGACGACGGCGCTTGGGCTATTCGCTTGTACTATAAACCTTTCATTCGTTGGATTTGGTTTGGTACTTTGTTGATGGCCCTAGGTGGCGTGATTGCGATGGTCGACAAGCGCTATCGTTTTTCCGGTAAAGCGGTTAGCGATAAATCTGTTGCCGATAAAAAAGAGCGGGAGCTGACATGAAACGTCGAGGCTTAGTTTTATTCATACCTCTGGTCGTCTTTCTTATGGCGTGTGTGTTCTTATTTAAGGGTTTGTTCTCGGATCCGACCAAATTAGAGTCGGTGTTATTGAACCAGCCCGTACCAGAATTTGCGCTGACCTCCTTGCACAATCCAGCACAAGAATACAGCCGTACTATTTTTACCGGCAAGCCGATGTTGCTCAACGTGTGGGCCACGTGGTGCCCGACCTGTCGAGCCGAGCATGAGTTCTTAAACGAGCTAAAGGCGCGTGAAGACATTTATATCGTCGGTATGAACTACAAGGATGATCGCGCTAAGGCCTTGCAGTGGTTAACAAACCTCGGTAACCCTTATGCCATCGACTTGTATGATCCCGATGGCATGTTAGGGCTGGACTTAGGCGTGTACGGTGCGCCAGAAACGTATTTGATTGACAGCCAAGGCATCATTCGTTATCGCCACGTGGGTGATTTAAACGATGCAGTCTGGAAAAAAACCATTAAGCCTATTTTTGAGCAGCTGGAGTAAGGCATGCGTTTACCCTCTGTATTGGTACTGTTAACTAGCTTGTGTTTGTCTGTTTTGCTGACTGCCCCCGTGCAAGCTGCCACTAGCACCTACGATTTTAGTTCGCCGGAACAAGAGCAGACCTTTCGTGAATTAACCAAAGAGCTGCGTTGCCCTAAGTGTCAGAATCAAGATATCGGCGACTCAGATGCGGAGCTTGCCAAAGACTTGCGTGACAAGTCTTATGAGTTGTTACAAGCAGGCAAGAGCAAGCAAGAGGTCATCGATTATATGGCGGCGCGTTATGGCAACTTTATTCTCTATAAGCCGCCCTTTATGGCCTCGACCATGATCCTGTGGTTTGGCCCTGTGTTGGTGATCTTAGTGGGTTTGTTCATTGTGGTAATGCGCACTCGTAAGCAACCCAGAAACACTACTGACAGTGCCTTGAGCGTGGAGCAAGAAGCGCGTCTGAATGAATTGCTGAAAAAAGACAAAGAGAATTAATATGATATTATTTTGGATTGGCAGCGGCGTGCTAACGCTGATCTTAGCATTGGTCATCATATTGCCGCTCACTCGTGGTCGTGCAGAGTCGAGCCAGAGCCGTAATCAGCTGAATACCGAGCTGTATAAGCAGCGCTTAAAAGAGTTAGAAGAAGACAGCGCCCAAGGCTTGCTGGAAGAGGGCGAGTTGGCGACGAAAGAGCTGCAACAAAGCTTGCTCGACGATGTGGTGGTCGAGCAACCGCAACATTATAAGCGCGGCGTGCACTTGTGGTTACCGGCCGTAGTGATAGTGGTGTTGGTGGGATATGTGGGGTATTTCCAATTTGGAGCCTATGACCGGGTATCTGAATGGCAACACAACAGTGGCCGCTTAAGTGAGTTAACGCAGAAAGTGTTACTTGAGCCTAATGGCGATGTGACCGAGCAAGACATGATGGATTTGATCCAATCGCTGCGCACTAAGTTGTACCTTGATGGCGATGACTTTCGGGGTTGGTTATTACTGGGGCGCTTAACGCTGGAAATGCGCGACGGTAATACGGCGCGTGAGGCCTTCGAAAAAGCCATGACCTTAACCGATGATCCTGAGTCTGTGCTGGTGCCTTATGCAGAAGCCTTGGCCATCAGTGGCGAAGAGCTGCGCGGCGAAAGCATCATCAAGCAAGTGTTGGCTAAAGATCCTGATGATCTGGAAGCTTGGTCTGTGTTCGCTTTCATGGCGATACAGCAAAATAACTTCACGGCCGCCATTGCGCGTTGGCAGCAGATTTTACAGCGTATGACGCCGGATAATCCACGTTATGCCATGATAGAGCGCTCGGTTAATTTTGCTAAAGAGCGCTTAGCCGAACAAGATGAGGCAACCGTGGTAGGTCCACGTTTTCAAGTGGAAGTGAAGACAGGCGCTAATACGCCTTATCATCCGGGAGCCGTGCTCTTTGTCTACGCCATGGATGCGGCGGGTGCTGATGTGCCCTTAGTGGCGCAACGCATCGAGAATCCGTCATTCCCGCTGACGCTGACGTTGTCAAACAAGGATGCGATGCGCCCCAATGTGAACCTGAACGGTCATGACAAGGTGATCATTAAGGCACGCTTGGCACCGAGCGGTAACGTCACCGATAAAACGGGCGCTTGGGAAGGCAGCAGTGAAGTACTGAGTACGGATGCAGACCGTCAGTTGTCGGTGGTGATAGATACTGAACTCTAATACCTAACTTCTGAGGGAAGTCTCATATTAACCGGCCCCTGTGGCCGGTTTTGTACGATAATACGATAACCACACTGCGATAAGGCAACTAGTATGTGGCAAAAAACACTTGTTATTACCAGCCTGCTGTTAGTAGGTTGTGCGGCTCAAACCCCAGACCAGACTACTGGTCAAGAATCAATCAGTGCTCAGCCTTCCGACCGAATAAGTACCACGGCTCAAGAGCCAGTAAAACCCGTACCCCAAGGTGACGCTTTTAACGACTATAAGCCCATAGATGGCGTTCATTCGACGGCGAGTGACGCTCGTGACCCGTTCGAGCCAGTTAACCGTGCAGCTTGGTTCATCAACTATGACGTGCTAGACCCCTATGTGGTGCGTCCCGTCGCCCATGCTTATGCAGATTATGTGGCCGTGCCGATACGCGAAGGCGTGCAAAATGTAGTGCTCAATCTGGAAGAGCCGGCCAGCTTCGTTAACCATGTGATCACAGGTGATGCAGTCGGCGCCGGCACTAACTTGGTGCGCTTTGGCGTGAACAGCACCATAGGTCTGTTCGGTTTTTTTGATGTAGCAGAAAAAATGACCTTAACCTCTAAGCCTAAAGACTTCAGTCAGGTATTGGGGGGTATGGGTGTGGGCAACGGTCCGTTTTTAATGGTGCCCGTGTATGGCCCGACTACGTTACGCCAGTTATCCGGCGACGTGGTAGACGGCTTATACTTCCCCTACGATGTGATGACCTTCGCCATGCGCGCCGGTAAGTGGGCGCTCAATGGTTTGTATGAGCGCAGTGAGCTTATTGACCGCGAGCCGATTATCGATAACGCACTCGACCCGTACGGTTTAACCAAAGATTTTTATCTACAGTATCAAGATGCCAAGATTGACAAAGAAGCCGCTACCGAGACGGATGAAGATTTATCCGATTTTATGGATGAGATAGACGGCTAATTTGTAATGCGTAAAGGGTGAGGCGATAAACCTGTGGTTGCAGGCTTGCCTCACCTCACTTAGACCAATAGCACCAACACATCTCTCACTTCGCGTACTAATTTTTTCCCGTGATGCCGCCGCTCACGATAAAGGTCGTCACCTTGCCGGCGGGCGCATCTAATAGTTGTATCTTGTCTTTATTGACTAGTAACAGGTTACCGGCAAAGTTATAAGACTGAGGTAAATACACGGCTACCTTGTCGGGCAGCCCAAATTCGCTCATGTCGTCGCGGGTAATAAAACCCAATAACTGCACTTCGCCATTCATCAAGCTCACCGCCACCGGTTGATTAAAGCGTTTGTTATCGCCAATCAAGGCGTGAAATAAGTCACTTAACGAGTTGTACAACAGTTTCACTAGCGGAATACGGTTGAGTAATCGGTCGAACAAAGATAAGAAAAATTGACCAAAGTAAAATGAGGCAAACATGCCGGTGAGAATGATCACACTCAAGGTCAGTAAACCACCCGCTAAGTCAGCAATCCAACCGGCAGCCAAGGCGGGCACGGCAATGCGCAATAAGGATCCGATGGCGGAAAATATGGTCTCGTTGAGTACGGTAAAAATCAAATACACCAGATACACCGTCAACACAAACGGCAGTAAAATCAGTAAACCTTGAAAGAAGTAACGCACCAGTCGTTGCATTGATAAGCTCCCGCGAATAAGGGCCGCATGATGGCAGAAAGAGCGGGTCGTCGCCATGAGAAAGCACGAGTATTAGTCGTTATCTGTCGGCTCAGATTACTGCTTACTCTTATGGGCTAAACTGCGGCCAAACGCTGCTTTAGTAGACAGTTCTGTCAGGCTTACCAAAATAACCTTTGATTAGCGCTATTCAGGCTTTGCAAGCAGGGCTGGCCTTGTTAAGGTGAAAAGCTAAGGTAAAAAGTGAAGATAAATCGTTAAACTCATTGCGAAAGCGAACAGGTTGCACAGAAAATGAATAACTCGATGTCAAACAAGACACAGTATTTGTTTTTAGAGGATGGTAATGTTTTGTTTACATAGAGGATGTCATCATGCAAAAAGACACACTGAATAATATTAATATTCGCTCCGAGAAGATAATGATCACTCCTGCTGAACTGAAAGCTAAGTTGCCCGTGTCTCAACAAGCACTGAGCTTCATTAGCGGTGCGCGCCAGACTCTGTCTAATATTATCCAGCGTAAAGATCACCGTTTCTTGGTGGTATGCGGCCCTTGCTCCATTCATGACATAGACGCCGCCAAAGAGTACGCCACTCGTCTTAAAAAACTGCATGATGAATATAGTGACAGCCTATATATAGTGATGCGGGTCTATTTTGAAAAGCCGCGTACCACAGTCGGTTGGAAAGGCTTTATCAACGATCCCCACCTAGATGGCAGCTTCGATATCGAACACGGCTTACACCAAGCCCGCGAGCTATTGTGCTGGTTGGCCGAATTAGAACTGCCTTTGGCTACCGAAGCCCTGGATCCCATTAGCCCGCAATACTTAGCTGAATTGTTCTCTTGGTCAGCCATAGGTGCCCGCACCACAGAGTCGCAAACTCACCGAGAAATGGCGTCTGGTTTATCCATGCCAGTCGGCTTTAAAAATGGTACCGACGGTAACTTAGGCACGGCCATTAATGCTTTAAAGGCGGCGGCCGAGTCGCATGCCTTTATGGGCATTAACCAACAAGGACAAGTGGCGCTGTTAGTGACTCAAGGTAACCCAGACGGTCATGTGATTTTACGTGGCGGTAAACAGCCTAACTACGATTCAGTACACATTAACTTGGCCGAAAAAGCCATGACGGGCGCCGGTCTTATTCCGAACTTGGTGGTGGATTGCAGCCACGGTAACTCCAATAAAGATTACAGCCTGCAGCCGTTAGTGACCGAGAACGTGGTGCGTCAAATTCAAGAAGGCAATCAGTCGATTTTAGGCATAATGTTAGAGTCGCACTTGTTTGAAGGTAACCAGTCTAGCGAGCAGCCACGTGGCGACATGAAGTACGGTGTATCCATTACCGATGCTTGCATCGATTGGGAGACCACAGCCGAGCTATTAGCGCGTTGCCATCGCCAACTGGCGGGCCCCTTAACAGCTCGACTCGGCTAATTTGCGTCCGTTTGCCTACATGGGCTAATAACATTAACAGCCTCTTAATACCGATCGCATTTGTCTCAGTGATGGGTTGGCAGGCATAATAGAGCACCGTGTCCGGGAAGGGCCGGTGCTTTTATATTTGGGATGAATCCAATGGTAGATGAGTTAGCCGTCCTTCGGGACCAAATAGATGAAGTGGACCAAGAGTTGGTAGCCCTGTTTGCGCGCCGCTTAAAGTTGGTGGCGGGCGTGGGTGAAGTAAAAAGTCGCCAAGGGGTGCCCATTTATGCGCCCGATCGCGAAGCCAGCATGTTGGAAAAACGCCGTGCCGAAGCGGTATCACAAGGCGTGCCGCCGGACTTAATTGAAGATGTATTGCGCCGCTTTATGCGCGAGTCTTATGCCAGTGAAAATGACATCGGCTTTAAGTGCATGAATCCCGAGGTAGGCAAAGTGGTGGTGGTGGGCGGAGCCGGTCAACTGGGCAGCTTATTTGCTCATCTGTTGTCTTTATCTGGCTATCAGGTCTGTATCTTAGAAAAAGATGACTGGGCGGATGCCGAGTCGATAGTGAGTGATGCAGGCTTAGTGGTGGTAGCTGTTCCTATCGACCAAACCGTGACCATTATTGGACAGTTGCCTACCTTGCCCGAGCATTGCTTGCTTGTAGACTTAACCAGTATCAAAGCCGAGCCGCTGGCCGCTATGTTGGCGGCTCACACTGGCCCTGTACTGGGCTTGCACCCTATGTTTGGCCCAGATGTATCAAGCCTCGCCAAGCAGGTGATCATCTACTCTGAGGGCCGTGGCGCGAGTGAATACCAATGGTTGCTGGATCAGATGCGTATTTGGGGTACCCGTTTACAGTCAGTTGCTCCTGCCGAGCACGATAAGGCCATGAGCTTAGTGCAAGCCCTGCGCCACTTTACCAGCTTCGCTTACGGCGCCCACTTGTGTGCCGAACAGGCTGATTTAGCGCAATTGCTGCGCTTAAGCTCGCCGATTTATCGTTTAGAGCTGGCCATGGTAGGGCGCTTGTTCGCGCAAGATCCCGTGTTGTATGCTGACATTATTTTATCCTCATCCGCTAACTTGGATATGATCCGCCGCTATCACACCCGTTTTGGCGAGCTGTTAAGCCAGTTAGAAGCCGGCAATCGTGAGGCTTTCGTGGAGCAGTTCAGTACTGTGAGTGAGTTTTTCGGTGATTATGCCGATACTTTCCTCAAAGAAAGCCGCAATTTGTTAGCGCAAGCCAACGACAGTCGCCATCATGGCGCTGAAAGCT
>JAHLFI010000084.1 GCA_018883865.1 Candidatus Oceanisphaera merdipullorum | reverse complement strand
GTCGTATACCGGATAACCCGATATAAGACTTGCCTGCGTGGCCGCCAAAATCTCGGGAATAGGCGAGTGCCACTGAGTGCGTTTACAGGCCTCCGCCTTTAACGCCTCGGCGCCTTGAGCACTCAAGGCTTTAGCCTCGTCTTCAAGCATGGGGAAGCTTAATTGCCACATCACAGAATCGGCGTCATAGGGCATAACATAAATACGCTCATGGCCATTGGCGGTTTGAAAGACGGTGGCAGAATCCAGTAAATCGCTGTTTACACTTTGCAGCGCACTTAACGGACAAATGCCTAAGATGGCGATGCAATCCAAATAACGCAGCGAGCTGGTGTCGTGGCCCAGTGCTAAGTTGCGCACCGCGCTTCGAATACCATCGGCACCTACCACCAAATCTGCCTGAGCGGTTTGTATCTCACCATTAACGGTAAAGCTCAGCTCCACACCAATTGGCGTTTCTTTTAAATCGACTAATTGATGGCCCCATTTTATTGCATCTTGCTGATGTGGGTGGGCATCTAACTGTTCCAGCAAGGCTAAGCGCAAAGACTGACGGGCGATATGCACGTTGGTGCGCTTTGGGGCACTGGTCGCATCTGAATGCAGCCACTTTCTCATGCCCCATTCGCCGAGTATTTTGCCATCAGTGGTGTGCACCACATGGCGAGTAGACACTAGGCCTTTTTCCAGTTCAAAAATGCCTAAGCCTTCGATGGCTTTACTCGCCTGTTGCAAGGTAAGGCCATACCCCTGAGAGCGGGCTTCAAAGTTGTTATCACGCTCATATAAAGTGAACGGAATACCTCGGTGTAAACATGCCACGGCCAATGCCACGCCGCCAATGCCGCCGCCAATAATGGCCACATTCGGGTAGTTTTCGGTATCTGGCGCAGGCGGATGAACAGCTGCGATCAAGCCTGATCCGCCACAGCTTGGGCAAGAAGATAAGTGCGCCTTAGGGCGAGCTGGCGCCGTGCCGCCGTGCTTTTCAAACAGCACTAAGGCCGCCTGATAGCTAAGCTTCACTTTTTTGCGGATCTTCTGACTGATCCGCCCCCGCCCCTGACACTTAGGGCAGGGCGCCCAGCTCGGCTTTTCGCTTTTTACTTGATTCTCTGATTCATTAGATAACTTGATGGGTTGGCCCTCATAAGAAAAACACCCTAAATGCGCAGGTGATTATAAGGCAGTAGCGATCACTTTTATTGCTTTTATATAAGGTAAGGCGAGAAATTCAGGTTTTTGTCGACTGTGCAGAAGGGCAGTGTTTTGTAGCCGCATGTTCTAGCTGAATTTTTCTTACCTCATATTCTTCGGTTCAGATCGAGGAACCGAGGCTACTGGGCAGCCTCCGCCGACTCGCTCAAGCACCTCCATGTGACGCTCAAACACATAACATCCCTGTTATGTGATGGTCGGCTGAGGCTATCCCTGCAGCCTTTTCATCAGCATCGAGACCGGCTGCTAGCTATATTATTAGATAACTGTAATTTTGGTTCTAATTTATAAAAATTTATAAATTAATTTTTATTTTACGAAGCTATTAAATTGTATAAATATAAAGATATTTATACGGTTTTATTTCTAAAAATTTACTGTAGATACTTGTGAGATATTACTGAATAAACACTTTTAGAAACAACTTCAGCTAATGTGACAGGCACTGCATTTCCAATTTGTCTCATACACTCTCCCCATGCTCCTGATATGTGATAGTCGTCAGGAAAAGTTTGAATCCTAGCTGACTCTCTAACGGTAAAGTATCTAATGGAACCATCATTGTAGCGAATCATATTCTCTCCGCCGGGAACACCATGGCTTCCTGCTTTTAAAGTTTTTGATGGCTCATCAATTGGACTTCCTGTGTGCCCTGGGTAAGATTTTGCTCCATCTCTAAAGATATGATTGTTATAATTATTTATTTCTTTTGGACAAGGTAGATCTGAAATTGCATCTCTAACAGTAACCCATGGCTTTTCTTCAGGTTCAAATAGTCCGTATTTCTTCTGGAGGCGTTGAGAAATTTTTTCGGGTGAAATATTTAATTTTGGACGGTCATTTTCTTTAGCTTTATGGCGTTCCCAATATTCACCAGTAACCCATTGTTGCCATAATAAAGCATCTTGCGAGTGCGTTGCCGTAGGGAAACTCCATTCCACGTTTAAGTCATCACGGAATCCAACTATGAATACACGTTCTCGTTTTTGAGGGACCCCGTAATCAGCGGCATTTAAGAGACGGTATATTACATTGTACTTTAGCCCTTTATAGTTTCCCTTTGTATGGACTTCCTCAAGTCTACCAAGATGGCTCTCCCAGCTTTCAGAGTCTTCTTTTACTACAGTTGGGTAAGTTAACTGAAGAATTATATATTCAAAGTATGAACTGAAACTCTTGCGAAGTAATCCTTTTACATTTTCAAAAATAAATGAATCAGGCCGGCTTTCTCTTACAGCTCTTACAGCTTGAGGAAACATATCTCTATTATCATTAAATGCTTGATGTTTACCACCCAAGGAAAATGGTTGACAAGGAGGACCACCTGCAACGACCGCGATATTTCCATTGTATTTTTCGAATGATATGTTTTTTACATCATCATGTCTAATATCCCATTCTTTAATTTTAGCATGACCTGCATCGTGATTTTTTTTCAGAGTAGTTACGGCATCTTTATTAAACTCAACTAATAGTTCATGGTGAAATCCACTCTGAGCCATACCAAGTGCTAAACCTCCAGCGCCAGAGAATAATTCTACCGATTTAAGTTGATTTGATGACATAATAAGCACCTATTTTTTCTTCCACTTTGTTGATATCTGCAGAAATACCCTTTAGACGATCAGCCCAAACTCTACCTGAGTGTAAAATATCCCATTCAGACTTAGCTTGTTCATAACGTCCTTTACCTGGATCATGATTGCCAAAGCCATCAATGTATGAATTCCAAAGTGGATTATACCTTCTTGTCATCGCCGCCTCCACTGTACTTATTAAATCAGCTTCTTGGTCAGTTAAGAGCAAAAATTTACATTTAAAATCAGTAACTTCAAGATTCGATGTTGCTGCAATGCTTCTAGCATGCTCCTTTAGGCGATTATAGAGAGCAGGCTGATTTATTTTTGTTGATCCTCGGCCTTGCCTCCAACCAGATAAGACCGCTTTTCCAATATAAATAGGCAAGTCTTTGTTTGATTGATAAATTTTTTCATACTGTGGAAATTTTCCAGTGTAATATAAGGCATACACTCCACCTCCGGGAAAACGATTATCAGGAGGTAAAGGCTCCATAGGAGTATTAATCATAAAATCAACAGCTTCATTGATAAGAGCAATGAATGATCCAGATTTAAATTGATGTTTTTCTAAATTCAACTAAATTCCCTTACTATTTTTTAATCGGAAACTTTAGCTTCGAACCGTCGCGCTGGCGACGTATATCGAAGTTAAAGATAATATAAACAGTTGATTGTCCCTGATGGTTCTTATTGGTAAAAGTCAAGATTTATTAGAAGTAATAAGTAAATGTGGACCTTTTTTCTCATATAGTTTGGTTTTCAAATGTAACCATTTTGGACTGAGAAATAGTTAACATCAATTGTAAAAATAAAATTGTAAGCTAACGACTAGCCAGACTTGGTGCATCATAAGAGAAAATCTCCCGCTTAGACGGGACTGCCAGCTAAAATGCAAACTGCATAGAGACTGCGTTTAGTTTTTCTGACAGATAACTCTGCAGCTTCAATGAGGACAAAGGGATCTTCACCAACGACCATCACATGACAGGGATGTCATGTGTTTGAGCGTTACAGGGACGTACTTGAAGCGTGTCGGTGGGGTAGACCCTTTGTTCGAATTTGCAGATCGAACAACTACACCATTGTTTGATCTGTTAGATCAGTCGTCATAAAAAAGCCGCATTCTTTATGAATGCGGCCTTGGTGTTTTTACTTCATCTAGCGACTAAATTAACCCATCAACCGCGCCAACCATAATCTGCCCAGCATGCCGGGAAGGGTGGTGATGCCTGAGGTGGCATAACGCAGTTCGCCTTTGTAGGCAACCATCAGGGTAGGCGTGACTTTAATGCCTAACACTTGGCCTAAGCGATTGTCCGTATCGTTGACCACAGAAAAGTCATAACCCTTTTCTTGTACATAATGGGCCAGTTTGGCATTTGAGCCCGAGGCCAAGGCTATGCTCACCACCGGAGCATTTACCATGCTTACTTTCACCATATCGACCATGGGCGAAACGATGCGGCATACGCCGCACCAGCTGGCCCATACGTAAACCAATACCGGCTGATCGGCGCTTAGGGCATTTAAGTCAATTTCATCGCCGGATAAGGTGGTCATGGTGCCAAGGGCAGCCACATCGGTTGGTAAGTCTTGGCTGCGCCACATATCCACAGCAGTGACCATTACCATTAGCACCAGCAAATAGGCTAGGCCTTTACCGATCTTTTTTAGGACCATTATTTCGCCTCATCCAAGGCCGCCATCACCTTATTGGTGGTGAGCAAAACTTCTAGCGCCTTACCTTGCGGCAGACCCGGCCCAAATACTTGGTTAAAGGGAATCCCCGCTCTTTGGTTGGCATGTAAATAATCGGTGATGGCACTGTTTGGGCGCGTCCAATCGCCACGCATCAATACTATGTCGTCTGCTTGCAGCGCCGAATACACAGGGTCGCGCAGCGTAACGCCGATTTTGTTGGCTTGGCAGGTAATACACCAATCGGCCGTTACATCCACAAACACCCGCTTGCCAGCGGCCACTTCAATCGCAATACGATCAGCATCTAGCGGCTGCCAGTTAAGCTCATCTTTAATCGGGCTAACCCACTTGGATTGGGTAGCAAACGCCCCGATACCGGCCACGGCCCCTAGCAATAACAGGCCGGCTAAGCCGAACAGCAAACCCCGCGCGCCGTATTGGCGGATCAAAGACCACAGCGGCAGCACAATTAATAAAGCGGCCAAGGCCCAAGTAAGGCTAGCGCCTAAGGTGAAGCTGAGTAAGGATAATAACCAAAGACTGGTGGCCAGCAGCATAAGGCCAAACAGCCATTTTACTTTTTCCATCCACAGCCCAGGCTTAGGCAGCGCACGAATAACACTTGGGAATAACGCCAGCAATAACCAAGGCAGCGCCATGCCCAATCCTAAGCCGGTAAAAATGGCAACTAACACCACCGGTGACGAGGCCAAAGCCACGGCCACCGCGGTGCCCAAGAAAGGCGCACTGCACGGCGTGGCGAGTAAGGTGGCAAACATGCCTTGCAGCACGTGGCCGCCATTACCATGGCCTGGGCGCGTGGCCAGCCAGGTATTTAGGCGACTCGGTAGGCGCACCTCAAACAAGCCAAACAGGTTGAGTGAGAACAGGGCGGTGACCAGCAACATAAAGCCGATAAAGGCCGGTTGTTGAAACTGTATGCCCCAGCCTAATTGCGCGCCGG
>JAHLFI010000083.1 GCA_018883865.1 Candidatus Oceanisphaera merdipullorum | reverse complement strand
TCTCGACTGAGCAAGTGAATGCGCGCCGCCTGCTTATTAAGATTTCTATACGCCAAAAAACCCAATATCGAGCCAACAGGGAAAAACAGCAAGGCGGCAACCGCCAATATAATCCATAGTCCTTCCAAGCTCTTGCCCTCTTCCATTAGATAAAACGCTCACCAGACTCTAGCTTCCGCCCCTGCTGCTACAGCAAGGCGCTAGTCTAGCTGACTCGCCACTATTCCTCACCAAGACGCAGCGCTTATTACACAGAAAAAAGCCGCAGCGCTTATTACACAGAAAAAAGCCGCAGCGCTTATTGGCCACAAAAAAGCCGCACTCGTTTAAGAGTGCGGCCTGCGTTCACGGTCAATGTAGGGCCTAGCACGCTTAAAACAGTACGCGGCGGCCTTTAATGCAATCTCGGCATACTGGCTCGCCTTGCAATGAGCCCAGCACTTCGGGAGCTGAGCGTTTGCCACAGCAGCTGCATTCGTGAAAAGACTTTAAACGGATGGCAATGGTGCCTTCCACCAGCGCCAGCAACTGTTCGAGCGTGCCATCGTGTGGCTCAATCACCCCTTGCGAAGTGGGTTTGGCCGTATGAATATCGTGATGGCGCCATTGAATAGCCGGCAAAAACACTTCCACCTTGTCGTGCTGGAAAGCCACTATCACCAAGGTAGGATCGCCAATAAATAGGGTTTGCGCACCTTGCACCGGATACGGTAGGTGACTCTTAAGATGCTGGCGCCAAGACTCCAAATTTTCTGGCAAGGGCATCGCCAGTAACAGGGCGTCCAACAATCGGGATGGCATACTATCCTCTCTTCAACGAAGTGAGGCGGCTTATTAACGCCGCCCGTGATACGTCATACGTTATACGCAGTACGCTTTACGTTTACCCCAGCATACTGCGGCGCAGGTCTGGTTTTTACTTGGTCAGATAACCAAAGGCGTAAAGCGAATGCGGCCTTAAGGGCTTAATCGCGGATCAAGTAATCCGCTTGGCCGATCCACTTATAACTTGTCAGCTCTTCCAGCCCCATGGGGCCACGCGCGTGCAGCTTTTGCGTAGACACAGCCACTTCGGCGCCTAAGCCAAACTGAGCGCCGTCGGTGAAACGCGTAGAAGCGTTCACATACACGGCTGCAGATGGCGCGCCATTGATAAAGCGCTCGGCGTTGACTATGTCGTTAGTCAAGATGGCATCGGAATGGCTGGCATTGTGGCGGCGCAAATGGGCTAAGGCCGCATCTACGTTAGGCACTAATTTAACGCCAAGCGTTAAACCTAACCATTCGGTATCAAAATCGCCTTCTACCGCGGCACGCACCTTGGCAGCGCCGTCTTTTAATAACGCGAACGCCGCTGCATCAGCCACGAATTCTACGCCCTTTTCAGCCATGCGCACACTCAAACTTGGCAATAAATCAGCCGCGGCGGCTTCATGTACTAACAAGGTATCTATGGTGTTGCACACGCTGGGGCGCTGAGTTTTGGCGTTATCAATCACGTCTATGGCGCGCACCAAGTCGGCGCTGGCATCCACAAACATATGGCCTATACCAAAGCCACCGATAATCACTGGTACTGTGGCTAGCTCTTTACATAACTTATGTAAATTAGCGCCGCCGCGCGGGATTATCATGTCCACATATTGATCGAGTTTGAGTAAGCCATTCACCCACTCACGACCGGGCTCGCTGATGTATTGCACTGCCGCTTCGGGTAACTGGCTGGCGGTTAACGCCTGCTGGATCACCTTTACTAATTCTTGATTGGTGTGAAAGGTTTCTCGCCCACCGCGCAAAATGCTCGCATTACCGGTTTTTAAGCACAGTGCTGCTATATCTATGGTCACGTTGGGGCGAGCTTCATAAATCACCCCCACCACGCCCAGCGGCACTCGGCGGCGCGATAAGCGCATGCCGTTTTCTAGCACGCGACTATCGAGCTCGGCGCCCACCGGATCCGGCAAGGACACGACGTTACGCACATCTTGCGCAATGGCGCTGATGCGGGCTGGGTTTAGCATTAAGCGATCCAGCATGGCCTCGCCTATGCCGTTTTCACGAGCCGCGGTTAAGTCTTGCGCATTGGCGGCGAGTATCTGTGGCGCCGCCGCTTCTAGCGCATCGGCCATCACCAACAAGGCCTGATTTTTGGTGCGCGTTGTGCTGTCTGCCAACACATAAGCGGCATCTCGGGCGGCTTGGCCCATCTGTTCCAAATTCATACTCACTCCTAACCCACCAATACTTATAAACGGACTTGCTGTCTGCGCTTACTGTCATCAGTTACAACAGCACTAAGTCGTCTCTGTGAATGGCGACGGTTCCGTGGCCATAACCTAACAGCGTCTCGATTTGCTCTGAGTGCTGACCTTTAATTTGATTGAGTTCGAGGGCATCGTAACGGCAAATGCCGCGTGCCAGCTCACGCCCTTCTGGATTAACGATGCGCACCGCCTCGCCACGGCGAAACCGACCTTCAATACGCACTATGCCTTTGGGCAGTAGGCTGGAGCCATTTTCTTGCACCGCTTTAACCGCACCCGCATCGATGTGAATTTCACCGTGCGGCGGTGGGCCCGCTAAGATCCAACGTTTACGGCTCTCTAATGGCGTAGCCAGTGCAGGAAACAGCGTGCCAATACGCTCTCCGTTGGCTAAGCGGCCAATCACTTCCGGCACTTGGCCGGTGGCGATCACCACATCTATGCCGGCACGGCGCGCGACGTCGGCAGCTTGCAGCTTGGTTGCCATGCCACCCGTGCCCAAACCACCGATACTGCCACCGGCTAATTTGCGCAAGGTGTCGTCTATGGTTTGCACTTCTTCGATCAGCTGGGCTTTGGGATCAAAGCGCGGATCTGCGGTAAACAGACCTTTTTGGTCGGTCAGCAGCACCAGCAGATCGGCGTCCGCTAAAATAGCGGCGCGGGCCGATAAATTATCGTTATCGCCCACTTTAATCTCGTTGGTGGCCACGGCGTCATTCTCGTTGATCACCGGAATAATGCGGTGATCCAACAAAGCGCGCAGCGTGTCACGGGCGTTTAAGTAACGCTCACGATCTTCTAGATCGGCACGGGTGAGCAAAATTTGCCCCACGTGTAGACCGTAGAGATTAAACAACGACTGCCACGTTTGAATAAGCTGGGTTTGGCCGACCGCGGCCAGCATTTGTTTATTGGCCATGGTATTGGCCAGCTCCGGAAAGCCCAAATGCTCGCGACCGGCGGCAATGGCCGCCGAGGTGACCACAATAATATGGTGGCCTGCTCTGTGTAAGCTGGCGCATTGACGCACCAGCTCAACCATGTGCGCCCTGTCTAAACAACGGGTGCCACCTGTCAGCACGCTGGTGCCTAATTTTACAACTATGGTTTTGCCTTTCATGGAAAGCCCAACGGCTCCTTACTAACAGCAATGCCGGCAACAGTGCCGGCAACATAATAAACTAAGACTCATCCAGGCAAATCAAGCCGGCTCACGTTCAAGCCGGCGTTCGCTTAGGCGGGGCTTAACAAGTGATCGGTACCCAGTGCGATTGACGGGCGTACAGTCAGCGCCAAACCATCCATGCAGACACCGAGTTTATCGTAAAAATCACGCAAGGTGCGCGCCACTTCCGCTTGATGCTTCTTAGGAATGGCTTTTAACTGCCATTCACCACTGGCATCAAAAAATCCCAACTGATAGTGGAATTCAAATTGCTCTCCATCTTGGGTATCCAGTGTTAACCACCACCCCCAAAACTCACGCGCTTCGGGCAAGGCCTTGGCACTGGCACACACAGATAAACAGTCGAAAAAATATTGCGTTTCGCACGTCTTCAGCTCGCGCAAATAAGGACCGATGGCGGTAAATGTCCGCACTAATTTACGATGAGAAACTTTATCTATAGACATGTCACCTCCTTGTTAACTGCACTATATGTAACGTTTTTTCTGTTAGGGGTAAAGACACTAACGCCACTACCGCTAAAAAGCCTAGAAATATTAACACGCCATGACAGCACTCGGCCAGTAAGCCTGAGTTGGCTTATCTGCAGGCCATAAAAAAGGCCCCTGCAAAGGAGCCTTTTTTTATGCGTAAACGTAAGCTGTCTTATGCTCAGTTATTCTTTGCTTAGTTATTCTTGGTCGCAAAGCGGCGTAGCAAATACCACACCCATGTCCCAAGGCTGTTCAATCCAGGTGTCTTGCGTTACGCGCACTTCAAAATCGTCAACCAAAGGCTCACCTTGTGGCTTGGCAAACACGGTAACAAACTTAGCTTTTGGGTACATTTCGCGGATCACTCGCGCCGTGTTACCGGTATCCACCAAGTCATCAACGATTAAGAATCCTTCGCCGTCGCCTTGCACTTGCTTAAGTACTTGCAAATCAGAACGTTGCTGATTGTGGTCGTAGCTGGCGATGCACAGCGTATCCACGTGACGAATGCCGAGTTCGCGAGCCAAAATAGCGGCAGGAACTAAGCCACCACGGGCAACTGCGATAATGCCTTTCCACTGGCTGGCAGGGAGCTGGCGGGCCGCAAGCTTACGCGTTTCGCGCTGAAAAGAGTCCCAAGTAACGACGAATTTGTTGGACATAAAAAGAACCTTTGGCTGTGAACTTCAAAATAAAATGGTCACCGCTGCTAGATTGACGCTTCAAACAAGCCATAACGACCCGCTGTTGCCAGACAATGAGCAAACAATGCGCGCATTATAGAGATCCCGCCCATTCTTGACCAGAGTTACAGTTTTTATTGCGCGAACTTTATTTTCTCGGCCACTCAACGCTAATCATAAGACTAAAATTCAAGCCGTACAGCACACATTGTCGAGCATATCAGCTTCTTTAACGCCACCTTGCGATGATGAAGTCACCTTGCTTAGCCAAAATTTCACCGCCTTTGGGGCGCGGCGGGCAATCAGCGGCAAGAAAAACAGTAACTTGGCAGCTTTTTAACTTCTGACGGCTCGCTCTTTATTAAAGGTGTCTTTGGCTAATGTTAAGCCCAAGCGTTAAGCTAGCGGTTCGGTTACGGCCCCTTCTATTAGGTAGGTAATGATGTCCACTTCTATTCGCACTCTTTCGCCGAGCTTGTTATGGCAGTTTTTCGACACTATTTGTAGCATCCCCCATCCATCGGGTCATGAAGCCGCCCTACGCCAATGGATAACCGACTGGGCACAGGCCCAAGGCTTAACCGTTATTCAAGACACCATCGGCAACCTGATTATTCGCAAAGCCGCCATGCCCGGCATGGAAAGTCGTAAAGGCGTGATCTTACAGGCGCACTTGGACATGGTGCCCCAAGCCAATGCACAAACGGCTCACGATTTCACCAAAGATCCCATTCAGCCTTATATAGATGGCGACTGGGTGCGCGCCCGTGGCACCACACTTGGCGCCGATAACGGCATTGGTTTATCGGCCTGTTTGGCCATACTGGCCGATAACAAAGTGCAACACGGACCATTAGAAGTACTGCTCACCGTAGATGAAGAAACCGGCATGACAGGCGCCTTTGGCTTGGCGCCGGGTTTATTGCAAGGGGAGATCTTACTTAATACCGACTCCGAGCAAGACGGGGATGTGTATATGGGCTGTGCCGGAGGCGTAGATGCCACCGCTATTCTTCTCTATCATGCCGAGCCGGTACCCTTAAATCATCAAGCGGTACGCTTAAGCATCACGGGCTTACGCGGTGGCCATTCAGGCATTAACATTCATCAAAATCGTGCCAGTGCCAATAAACTGCTGGCGGAATTATTAGTCGAGATAGAGTCATTAGCCGAGGTGCGCCTAAGTGAAGTGAATGGCGGCACCTTGCGTAACGCCATAGCACGCGAAGCCAGCGCCCTGTTTACCTTACCGAGCGAGGCGCTGAGCACGTTAAGGCAGTTAATTGAGCGTCAGCACCTGCTGTATCAGGCTGAGTTTAAAGGTGTGGATGATTTTATTTGCCTGGCGCTTTCGCCGGCGGACTTACCGCATCGCATCATGAGTACTGATTTACAGCATCGCTTAAGTGCCGCCTTATTAGCCTGCCCCCACGGCGTCATGGCCATGAGTCGCGACATGCCGAGCGTGGTACAAAGCTCCACTAACTTAGGGGTGATCGACACTCAAGCCGAGCACATTCATGTGCAATGCTTAATTCGCTCTTTACATGATGTGGGGCGCGATAAAATAGCCGCCACCACGGCCGCTGTGTTTCGCTTAGCCGGTGCCCAGTGCCAGTTTAGTGGCGCCTATCCGGGTTGGCAGCCAGACCCAGACTCCGCCATCATGCAGCTGCTACTGCAATCTCATCAGCAGTTATTTGGTGTGCTGCCCCAAGTAAAAGTGATCCATGCAGGATTAGAGTGCGGCTTATTTAAGAACATTTATCCACACTGGGACATGGTGTCATTTGGCCCAACAATCCAAGGTGCCCACTCACCGGACGAACGTGTACACATAGATGCCGTTGCCCGCTTTTGGCAACTCTTGGTTAATGTACTTAAGCAGATCCCTGAAACCAAACTCTGATCTAAACGCTAATCATAAAAACAGCCGCCCTCTGTTGCGGCTGTTTTTATTGCGTCATCTCACGTCTGCACTGGAGCCTAGCTAGTGTAAATGTACTTGTTTTTAGATTATGATTTGGCCACTACGAGTGAACGGGTTTTCCTCTGAGTTTGCCAACTCATTTTTAGCCATTTATTTTCAAACTCATTACCTGAGGGTCTGTTATGACACGCATTTGGATTAAAAAAACGCCGCTGTGTTTAGCGCTCACCCTGTTTGCCTTACCGGCCATGGCCGACAATATTTTTAGCGGTGTGGTTAATTTCGGACGGGAAATATTGGATGAAACCCGAAAGTTAGCCCCCGGTATTCAAAATGATCGCCGCACCGAATCGCCTGCCGATGTGCGCTCGGCGCTCAATGATGGCCGAGATCGCCCCGCCATCGAAGTACCAAACAGCAATCAAGCGACCAACACCCAATATGGCAATAGTCTGCCTAGCGTGAGTCAGTCTAGTAATACTCAGTCAGGCTATAACCAAAACGGCAGCCGTCAGTCCAATATCGAAGTGGCGCCACCGGTAAATGGTCAGCCCACCGGCTCTAACCTGAATTACACCTATGGCGAAAGCCAGCGTTCCAACACGTCGCGGGCAGCCAACGCGGGCCCTCATTCAAGCAACAATGCCAATAGCAGCTTGGGTACCAGTAACAATAGTGTTAGTAACAGTGCTGCCAGCAATAATGGTTACAACGATAATCGTCATTCCGACGGTAACTCTGGTGCAAACGACAATTATGGTTCGAGCGACAACTATAATTCTGCTCAGGGCTATAACCAAGGCCAACAACAGCAAGCTCCACAGTCTAACTTTGGTTGGCAAGAAGAAAGTAATTTACAGTAAGCAGTTTGGCGCCACAGGCCACACGTAAAAAAGCCCCGGAAGCCTTGCGTTCGGGGCTTTTTCGATCTCGCTCTCCTGCCCATGCATTTGTAATCAGAGCTTTAGCTGCTGCCCTACCTGAACGTATAGCGTTCAGCATAAACCAGCGCCAAAAGCTGACTCAGCAAGATTAAGGTCTAAGAATTAACAGTATTTTGTCTGTTAATAAAATGTTAGTGTAAAAGCTAATGCATCTAATACGATATAAAGAGGAGCGAACATGAGAACAACTTCAGTAGCCCTATTTCTTGCACTGAGCGCCGGTTACTTAGGCGTAGCCAATGGCGCATCACTCACCAATAATCTACCGCGTGCCGTCGATGTCCCCCTCGCTTGTGAGCAAGACGCTGAGCCCAATGAAAAAGGCCGCATGGCGGTAGTAAACCAAAAACAACCACAGCGCTAGACGACAATCCCGCCCAGTATCTAGTCAGCATGATATTTACCAATCAAAACTTAACTGCTGGCGTTCGGCGTCGGTAGTGTCTTGTGTTTCATGATCCAGCTCTACACTCACGCCCACTAGCCGTACGTCTCTTCCCTGCGCCCGTTGCCACACCTCAATACACAATTGCTCTGCTAATGCCGCATTCAGTGTGCTGGTGCGTCTCGACAGCGTGGTCTGGGTAAAATCACTAAATTTTAGTTTTAGGCATAAGCCTTTAATGGCCCGCTCGTTTAATCGTTTCACTAATTCCGGCCATAACTCGGCCAGCACCATTAACCCCTGCTCCGGCGTTTGAATATCCACCAGCAATGTCGTTTCTACTCCCACCGACTTTCGGATCCGATGGGGCTGCACCGCGCGCTCATCTCGGCCCTGCCCGCGCTGCCACAACAGCGCACCAAATTTACCGAAACGGCGCACCAGCTCGGTTTCACCAAAATCCAGTAGTTGATGGCAATGCGTTAAGCCCAGAGCCGCCAGTTTTTCGGCAGTTTTAGCACCCACGCCGGGGATTTTAGTCAGCGGCAGCTGATGCACGAAATCTGCCACCGCGTGCGGCGGCAGTACAAATAAGCCATTAGGTTTATTTTCATCGGAAGCAATTTTGGCTAAAAACTTATTAGGTGCCACGCCGGCGGAGGCAGTGAGATCCAACTCTTGCTCGATAGTGGCGCGAATATGCTCGGCAATACGCGTAGCACTGCCGGCGAACCAAGGGCTGTCGGTGACATCCAGATAGGCTTCGTCCAATGACAAGGGTTCGACTAGGTCGGTGTAACGATGAAAGATGTCCCGAATTTGCAGTGACACGGCTTTGTAGCTGGCCATGTTGCCGGGCACTAATAATAGATGCGGGCAGCGTTGTAGCGCTTGATGGCTAGACATAGCCGAGTGAATGCCAAACTTACGGGCAGGATAATTACAGGTGGTGATCACGCCGCGGCGCTTAGGCAATCCGCCCACGGCCATGGGAATATCGCGCCACTCAGGATGAGCACGCATTTCCACCGCCGCATAGAAACAGTCCATGTCCACATGAATGATTTTACGCATGGGTACAGGGCAGCCGTAAGCTAGCAGTTGAAAGCGGGAAGTGACACCAAGGCGGTGGTAGAAGTTGGGTCATCTTGAGAGAAAAATGACTTGATAATAATTCCTCCATCAACACCATTAAAAAAGCCGAAAGCCTAAGCTGGAGCAACACGGGTTGCTTCCAGCTGAACGCTTACGGCTTGTCGCTTCGCTGTTAGATGATTCGATTTTCTTCGAGCATCTGACGCTTGGCTTCTGCTTTGGCGATTTTCTTCTTACGACTCTCACAGGGGTCATCGCAATCACAGGCTTTTTCAATGCCCACGGCGCCTAAGCCACCGCAGGAGCCGGCTATGGTTTTGCGTTGAAAAATATAGCCGATGGCCATGGCAAAAAAGACCAAACCAAACGCAGCAAAGGTTATCAGAAAGTACGTCATATCAACCTCTTAGGTACTTTTTAAAAGCAGGGGTCATATCCACTCTGAAGCCATCTTCCGTTTTGGTCAGCAGATACACAGCAAGCTCATGTTGCTCAGCAAAGGCCAGCGCACGCTCTGTGCCCATGACCGTCAATGCCGTAGCAAGTCCGTCTGCAATCATACAGGACGGGTGAATTACTGTCACGGATGCCAAGTTATGAGTGATGGGATGACCGGTTTTAGGATCTATGGTGTGGGATATGCGCTGACCATCCAGCTCGTAATAGTTACGATAATCGCCAGACGTGGCCACGCTGTTATTGCCAGGCAAAACCACTTGCTGTACCAGCTCGTCGCTGCGGTCAGCCTCGCTGTGGGGTTTTTCTACGGCGATAGTCCACGGCTTGTCATGGCCGTTATAGCCACTAATGCGCACCTCTCCACCAATCTCGACCAAGTGATTACTCAAGCCTTGCTCGGCCAAGTACTCAGAGACGGCGTCTACGCCAAAACCTTTGGCAATAGAGGATAAGTCCACATACAGCTCAGGAATGGCCTTGTATAAATACTGACCATGCACATCATACGTCACCCGCAAGTGCTCTAGGCCTGTGTAGGCTCGGGTTAAGTCCAGCTGTTGTTGCGTTGGTACCTGCTCCGGTCTGGCATCTGGGCCAAAGCCCCATAAATTAACTAAGGGCCCGACGGTAACGTCTAGCGCGCCTTGGGTTTGTTTGCCTAGCTGGAGCGCCGCCGTGACGACCTTGGCGGTGTCGGCTGACACGGCAAAAGGGTCTGGTTCACGAGACTGGTTAAAGCGGCTCAGCTCAGAGTCCGCAAGATAAGTGGACATCTGTTGATTGACCGCGTCTAGGCGCAGATCAATCTGGTTTTGTAAATCCTGGGCTTGAGCGGCGTCCACACCCACAATTTTAATGGAATAGTAAGTAC
Source organism: Candidatus Oceanisphaera merdipullorum (assembly GCA_018883865.1). Lineage (GTDB taxonomy): Bacteria > Pseudomonadota > Gammaproteobacteria > Enterobacterales > Aeromonadaceae > Oceanimonas > Oceanimonas merdipullorum. Next base: position 12,131 of record JAHLFI010000083.1, on the reverse strand, counting down.
CCATGGTATTACCGGTCAGATGTTGCTCGGCATGAGTGTGGGTCTGTGAATTATCAGCCGGCTTACAGGCGACCAATAAAAAGGCCAGCCCCAGTGGAGCCAGCCATTTTGTTATATAAGAACTCATTTGAGTTTAAGCACCTTTATGTTTAACGACTCGCCAACGGCGAGTCGTGTTTAACAAGTTGTGTTTAACGGGTTGTGTTTAAACAACTGTCTCAATCACTTTGGTAAATAGTGCTTAACCGCCAAAGTCATCCAACATAATGTTGTCTTCTTCTACGCCCAAGTCTTTGAGCATATTGATCACGGCGGCGTTCATTACCGGTGGTCCACACATGTAGAACTCACAATCTTCAGGCGCTTCGTGATCCTTCAGATAGTTTTCATATAACACGTTGTGGATAAAGCCGGTGTAGCCGGTCCACTCATCTTCAGGCGTGGAGTCACTTAAGGCCACATGCCACTGAAAATTGTCGTGCTCGGCAGCCAAGCCATCGAAATCTTCAACGTAGAACATTTCGCGACGTGAACGGGCACCGTACCAGAAGCTGATCTTACGTTTAGAGTCTAAACGCTTCAGCTGGTCAAAAATGTGTGAACGCATTGGCGCCATACCGGCACCGCCGCCCACAAACACCATTTCTGCATCGGTATCTTTGGCGAAGAACTCACCAAACGGACCCGAGATAGTGGCTTTGTCACCCGGCTTCAAAGACCAGATGTACGAAGACATCTTGCCAGGAGGCGCATCCCAGTTACGCGGTGGCGGCGTGGCGATACGCACGTTCAGCAAGATAATGCCTTCTTCTTCCGGATAATTGGCCATGGAGTAAGCGCGGATCGTTTCCTCGTCTACTTTTGACTCCAACTCAAAGATTTTGAACTTATCCCAATCTTCACGGTACTTTTCTGGCACATCAAAGTCTTTGTACTTAATGTGGTGCGGTGGCGCTTCAATTTGAATATAACCACCGGCACGGAAAGGTACGCTTTCGCCGTTTGGAATTTTCAGCTTCAATTCTTTAATGAAGGTCGCTTTGTTGTCGTTCGACAACACTTCGCAATCCCATTTCTTGATGCCGAATACTTCTTCTGGCAGCTCAATTTTCATATCTTGCTTAACGTTCACCTGGCAAGACAAACGCTCGCCGTGGCGCGCTTCGCCTTTAGAGATATGATCAAGCTCGGTGGGCAGAATTTCACCGCCACCGTCTAAGATCCGCACTCGACACTGACCACAAGTACCACCGCCGCCACAAGCCGACGACACGAAGATACCGTTATTGGCCAAGGCACCCAGCAATTTACCGCCAGCGCCCGTCGTAATAGTCTTGTCGGGATCATCGTTGATGCTGATGATCACATCCCCTTCCGCGACCAGCTTAGACTTAGCAAACAGGATAATGCTTACTAGGACCAGCACGATCACGGTGAACATGACCACGCCTAGAATGATTTCCATCGTTTATTCCTTTTCTATCACCGGATTACAGGGATATGCCAGAGAAAGACATGAAGCCAAGTGCCATCAGGCCGGCAGAGATAAAAGTAATCCCCAAGCCACGCAGCCCTTCAGGCACATCTGAATACTTCATCTTCTCGCGTATACCGGCCAGCAATACAATGGCCAGCATCCAGCCGATGCCTGAGCCAAAACCGTAAACGACGGACTCAGCGAAGTTGTAATCGCGCTGTACCATGAAGGACACACCACCGAAGATGGCGCAGTTCACCGCGATCAACGGCAAGAAGATGCCCAATGCGTTATAAAGTGCGGGGAAGAACTTATCTAACAACATTTCCAGTATTTGAACCAGTGCTGCAATAACACCGATAAAGGTAATGAAGTTCAAGAAGCTCAGGTCCACGCCTTCAATCAAGGCACCGTCTTTCAGCACGTAGTTGTAGACTAGGTTGTTCACCGGTACCGATAAGGTCAGTACTACGGTCACTGCCACGCCCAAACCAAACGAGGTTTTTACCTTTTTTGATACCGCCAAAAAGGTACACATGCCGAGGAAAAAAGCCAATGCCATGTTTTCGATGAAAATGGAACGAACAAACAAACTAATAAAATGTTCCATGCTTACTCCTTCGCCTCAACCTGATCGGGACGCATGGTACGCAGTACCCAGATAATGCCACCGATAATAAAGAACGCACTTGGCGGCAACAGCAATAAGCCGTTCGGCTGATACCAACCACCGTTCTTAATCAACGGTAAGATGTCGATGCCAAACCAAGTACCAGAACCCAAGACTTCACGGATGGTAGCAACGACCAGCAAGATCAATCCATAACCTAAGCCGTTACCTATGCCGTCATAGAATGACATCATAGGCGGACTCTTCATGGCATAGGCTTCTGCACGACCCATAACGATACAGTTGGTAATAATCAAACCGACGAATACCGACAACTGCTTAGAGATGTCATAGGCGTAGGCTTTGAGGATCTGATCCACCACTATTACCAAAGAGGCAATAATCGCCATCTGCGCGATAATTCGCACCGAGTTTGGGATCTGATTACGAACCAATGAGATAAACAGGTTTGAAAACGCCGTTACCGCCGTTACTGCCAGCGCCATCACGAACGCAGTTTGCATCTGTGAAGTCACCGCCAAGGCCGAACAAATGCCCAGAACCTGCAGCGTGATCGGGTTATTGCCGATAATGGGTCCAAAGAGAATCTTTTTAACTTCTGCTTTATCAGCCATTGTTGAGCTCTCCTTTTTGTACTTTGGTCAATAAAGGACCAAAGCCCTTGTCGCCTAACCAGAATTCAAAGGTATGCTGCACACCGTTAGAGGTTAAGGTGGCACCAGACAAACCATCAACACTTGAAGGAGCACCGGCAGGCGCACCGCCTTTCACGATTTTAATCGCGGGCTTACCATTCTCGTCATACAGTTTCTTACCCACAAACTGATCGCGCCAAGTTGGGTTTTCCACTTCACCACCCAAGCCTGGGGTTTCACCGTGCTCGTAGTAAGTGATGCCTTTAATGGTATTGCCATCAGGTGCCACTGCAACGAAGGCGTACATGGTAGACCACAGGCCCTGACCATGCATGGGCAGAATAATACTGTCCAAATTACCGTCTTCGTCCTTGGCAAAGTACACAGGCACCAAGTTAGCACGACGACGAATACTAGCTGGGTCTTCGCTCGGATCTAGCTTGATACTGGTTTCGTTTTCTTTGGCAGCGGCGCGTTGGTCGTAACCTTCGGCCGACTTATCAGAAAACTCGCCTTTTTCGATGTCCCACAACCGAGCATCTATGTATTTTGCATAGTTTTCAGCCACGTTTTCACGGCCAAGGCCGGCGACTTGTACTATGTTAGTTTGCACGTCTAGCGCTTTGTTAAGTTCTTGGGTCGGTTTGAGCAACACAGCTGCGCCCGATACCACCACAGAACACACCAAACATAAGACGATAATGGCAGCAAAAGTTCTGCCAACAGATTCTTTATTAGCCACGAGCCAGTCTCCGTTTGATATTCGCTTGCACCACCATGTGGTCAAACAAGGGAGCGAACAGATTGGCAAACAAGATAGCCAGCATCATACCCTCTGGGAAGGCTGGGTTAACCACACGGATCAGCACTACCATCACGCCAATCAATGCGCCGTACCACCATTTACCTTTATTGGTAAAAGAAGCCGATACCGGATCCGTCGCCATAAACATCATACCGAACGCAAAACCGCCCAGCACCAAATGCCAATACCATGGCATGCTGAACATGGCGTTGGTGTCGGAACCGATGAAGTTAAACAGTAATGACGTCGCTACCATGCCGAGCATAACGCCCGCCACTATCCGCCACGAGGCAAAACCCATATAGACGATGAAGGCGCCGCCCAGCAAAATAGCCAAGGTAGACACTTCACCAATGGAGCCTTGCATATGACCAATAAAGGCCTGCGTCCAGCTGATTGCGGTACCTGTGTTCACGTCCGTCAAGGCCGACAGACCACCTGCAGACCACTGGCCCAGTGCTGTCGCACCGGAGAAACCATCTACGGCAGTCCACACCAAGTCACCTGAAATTTCCGCCGGATAGGCGAAAAACAGGAAAGCACGGCCGGCCAGCGCTGGGTTCAAGAAGTTCTTACCGGTGCCACCAAAGATTTCTTTGGCCATCACTACACCAAAGGTGATACCTAAGGCTGCTTGCCACAACGGCAAAGTGGCGGGAACGATCAAGGCGAACAGCACTGAGGTCACGAAGAAACCTTCGTTCACTTCATGCTTGCGCACGGTGGCAAAAATAACTTCCCAGAAACCACCGACAATAAATACCGTCGCGTAGATTGGTAAGAAGTAAGTGGCGCCCAACAGCATCTTGCTACCCCAGCCTGCGCCTTCACCTAGGGTTGCCCCTAGAGTTTGCGCCAAGCTGTAACGCCAGTTGCCATCAATAACACCGGCCAGATCCGCTGGGCTATACATGTTCATTAGGGCAGCAATCGTTTGCCCACCTGAGTTGTACATACCAAAGAACATAGCTGGGAACGTAGCCAACCAGACCATGATCATGATGCGCTTCAAGTCGATACTGTCGCGTACATGGGAGGCATTACGCGTGACCATACCTGGGGTATAGAGTACGGTGGCGACCGCTTCATACAGGGCGTAAAACTTTTCGTATTTCCCACCCGGCTCGAAATGGTGTTCAACCTTTTCCAGAGTGTGTTTTAAGCTCATTTATTAGCCCTCTAGCTCAATTGTGGTCAGACACTTGCGCAGCGCTTGGCCATAATCGTATTTGCCTGGACACACATAGGTACAAAGCGCCAGATCTTCTTCATCCAACTCTAAGCAGCCTAAAGTAATGGCACCGTCGGTGTCGTTAGACAATAAATCACGCAGCAACAGGGTCGGTAAAATATCCAGCGGCATAATGCGCTCGTAGTTACCGATTGGCACCATGGCTCGTGAAGAACCGTTGGTAGTACTGGTCATGTCAAACAACTTGCCCTTGGTCAGGTGACTCAAGTAGGCACGGGTGACCGAGAACTTATTAGCACCAGGTACTAACCAGCCAAACAGTTCTTTCTCACGGCCTTCGGCAATGACAGACACCTGTAGATGGTAGCGACCCAAATAAGCATGAGGACCATTCGCAGCAGTACCGTACAGCACGGAACCAGAAATAACGCGGTTCTCACCTTCTTGTAGCTCACCACTGGTCAGTGTTTCTAAAGAAGCACCGATGCGGGTACGCAACAAACGCGGCTTTTGCACCACGGGGCCAGCCAAGGCAATCACGCGATCAGTAAACAACTCACCACTAGTGAACAGTTTGCCCACGGCAATCACGTCTTGGTAGTTAATGGACCACACCACTTTGCCCGGCACTATAGGGTCAATAAAGTGGATATGCGTGCCCGGCAGACCGGCAGGATGCGGGCCTGTGAACACATGCTCTTGGATGTTAGCGACTGCTGCTTGCGGCAACGTGCCCTCGCCCTTACAGACGTTAACCTTACCATCGGTTAAGCGGCTTAACACTTGCAGACCATCGGTAAAGGCTTGCGCATTTTCCTTAATGATCAGTTCAGCGTTAGCGCTTAATGGATTGCTATCCATGGCGGTCACGAAAATAGAGCTAGGGGTCGACCCTACAGCAGGAACTTTGCTGAACGGACGCGTACGCAGTGCCGTCCACATGCCAGATTCAACCAGCTGTTCGCGCACGGTATCGCGCTCTAGTGTAGAGAGTTCTGCAGAAGCGTATTTTGAAAACGTAATCTGATCTTCACTGTCATCAACGGCAATCACCACAGATTGCAGTACTCGCTTGGCGCCACGGTTGATTTCAACCACGGTACCGGCGGCGGGAGCTGTGAATTTAACGCCAGGATTCTTCTTATCTTCGAAGATAATCTGACCTTTTTTAACATGGTCCGCTACCTTGACATACATGGTAGGGCGCATGCCCACAAACTCTTCACCGAGCGTAGCAACGCGCTTGATGGCAGGGCCATCGTAGATTACTTGCTCTGGTGCCCCGGTAATCGGGAGGTCCAGTCCTTTTTTTATTGTAATCATACTCACTTGCACTACTTGTTAGAGGAAGACAGGTACTTGCCATGTCAGACATGACAACATGCTGATGAGTCGCTACCGGTCTGTCCACTATCATGTCATCAACAGCCTGACCACAGTCCGGTAACATCCAGCCCGAAATTAAGGGCGCGTAATGTTACCACTTTTCACACACTGGCTGCCATGGCAAATCCCAACATTTAATGCCTGTTTACATAAACCAATAGCCCTTATGTAAAACTGACACAGAAATCAGGTAATCACTGGCGGTGCATGAGTAGACAGTTGGCTTTTTGCATGGTGAGTGGACACTCACTAATGGTAGTGCTCGTCAATAAAGGCCCAGTTGAGTTAGCTCGATACGCCTCCTTGACCGCGACACGGCGGGCTCTGGGGCACAGTCTCTCGGGCTTGCCATTCACTCGGCGTAAGCGTATGTAGCGCTAAGGCATGCACACCTTGGTTAAGTTCATCGGCGAGCAATTGATTTAACATACGATGACGCGCCAATAAGCGCTTGCCCTCGAATTGTTCACTCACTAGCACGACTTTAAAGTGTGTTTCTGAACCAGGTAGCACCCGGTGCATGTAACTTTCATTAATCACTTCCACGTGCTGCGGCATAAATGCCGCCTGCACTTTCTGCTCGATTTGAGCTTGTATCGACATGATTAACTCCCAGATAAAGGGCGGTAAAGTAAAGACCGTACGCTGCAGAATTCACTTTCAAGCGCACAGGTTATACGGTCAGCCAGCGAAAGGTTAAATTGATGCGCGGCTCTCGGCAGGCGGCCATTTTCGGTAAGGCGTGCTGCCAATGATGCTGCATTTCGCCGGCCATCACCAGCAAACTGCCGTGACTTAATGGCAAGGCTGTGAGCTGAGCGCTGTGCTGACCTAACTCATGCCTTAAGTTATGCCTTAAGTTATGCCTCAGTTTAAAACGTCGTGTCGCACCTAAGCTGACCGAGGCGATGGTTGGATTTAGGCCCAACTCGGCTTCATCGTCCGCATGCCAACCCATGCTGTCTTGTCCGTCGCGGTACAAATTAAGCAAGACGCCATTAAAAGGCTGGCCGCAGATCTGACTGACCCGCCGTCCAATCTCTTGCACCAGCGGCTGCCACGGCACGGCTAACCGTATTTTTCCCGAATAACGATAAGGCTGCTCGCCCATCCAGCACGACAAGCGAGGCTCATTGAGCTCACGGCCAAACATGCGCAAACTATGTTGTTGCCAAGGAATGTCATTTTCTAACTGCGCTAGCCACTGGTCGGCGTGATCCACGAAGGCGCTAGGCCACCATAATAGCCGCCCTTGAGGTAATAACAACCAAGGAGGCTGCGTAGGATCTGACCGCGAACTCGGCTCAGTGAAGAGTGGCATGCTGCTTTTCCTCTAGTAACTGTTAAAATGGCTTTTTTCCTATGGGCCTAACTTGTATGAATCACCATTTTCCCCTCCCAGCGGGTGGCGAGCTGTCGTTACTCCGTTACCCTCGTAAAGCCCAAGATAAGCTGCAAGCCTGGGAAGCCGCCGATGAATACCTGATCAACGAGCTGGCCACCTTGGAGTTAGACACCAGTGCTCAGGTGTTAATTTTAAATGACGGCTTTGGTGCCCTCACCTTAGCGCTGCATCAATATCGGCCTTATAGCCTCAGCGACTCCCGCATTAGCGAGCTGGCCTGTGCCGCCAACGCCCATGACAATCAGCTTCCTGAAAGCTGGCAAAAACTGTCGAGCCTAGCGACATGGCCTGCTGGCGATGACGCACCGGATGTGGTGCTGATTAAGTTACCAAAAAATAATGCCATGCTCGAATATCAATTGGCGCAACTGAGCCAAATCGTCACCCCCGCCACCCGAGTGATAGCGGCGGGCAAGGCCAAAGATATTCACAGCTCGACACTGGCCTTATTCGAGCGCCATCTTGGGGCCACTAAGACCAGTTTGGCTTGGAAGAAAGCGCGCCTGATCTTTTGCACCCCAGACCCCACACTGAAAGCGGCGACCCTGCCCGAACCCGTTGCATGGCCCTTGGATGGCACCGACTTTACCCTTTATAACCACGCCAACGTGTTTGCACGCGCCAGCTTAGATATTGCTGCTCGCCTGTTTTTAGAACATTTGCCAAAAGAGCAAAGCGGTCACATTATCGATCTGGGTTGTGGGAATGGTGTGCTCGGCTTAATGGCCTTAGTGCATAACCCCAAAGCAGAAGTAACCTTTACCGATGAGTCCTATATGGCTATCGCGAGTGCACGGCACAACGTGCGCCATAACTTAGCGCACGCTGAGACTCGCGCCCACTTTTCCGTCAATAATTGTCTTGATGGTGTGGCCTCGGACAGTATCGATATTATCTTGTGTAACCCGCCGTTTCACCAGCAGCAGGCCATTACCGACCATATTGCGTGGGAAATGTTTGTCGATGCCAAGCGGGTGCTGCGCTCCGGTGGTGAGCTATGGGTGGTAGGTAACCGCCATCTTGATTATCATCACAAGCTCGCTCGTTTATTTGGCAACCACACTGTAGTGGCGTCGAACCCTAAATTCGTTATTCTTAAAGCCATTCAACCTCGTTAAGGACGCATTATGAAAACAATCAAGTGGTTAATTCCAGCGGCTATTGCGCTCAGCCTCACGGCTTGTGCCAGCTATTACCCAGTTGGCGTAAATGTGCAGCCGAGCGTCAATGAGCAAGGCGGTGTCTATCGTGGCCAAGCAGTCAGTGTTACCAGCCAAGACAAACGCAGCAACGACTACATAATACAGATTGAGCAAAACAATAAGGCGCCGGTCGTGATAGTTGCCAGCAATAACCTCAAGGTGCAACTGGAGCAAGCATTGAGCCAAGGCTTAAGCCAACAAGGCGCCTTTATTGAGCAAGGCTCAAATAGTCGGATACAGCTGGAAATAGATGAAGTGTTAGCGCGGGTGATCCGTGGCCACATTAGTTATGACGTAGTACAGCAAATGCGGATCAGACTGGTATTAAGTCGTGATGGTCGCAACTTAACCAAAATATTTAGCCGTAAAGCTCAGGCAGAGTTTCCGGGTCGCCTGCACCCTGAGTTAGATAAGGTAAAAGCTGCCATCGATGAGCAATTATCCTTAATCTTGAAAGAGATGCTGTCTGATCGTGACGTACAGCAATTTGTTGGAGCTCAATAATGAAATCGGTACTCATATTTACTGCCAGCATACTGGCTGCCACAGTCGCCTGGGCCGGTCCTAAAGTCGAATTAGTAACCAACTTGGGCACTATGCAAGTTGAGCTGAACGAAGCAGCAGCGCCAGCCACTGTGGCTAATTTTTTACGCTATGTAGATGACGGCAGTTACGATGGCAGTATTTTTCATCGTCTAATTCCGGGCTTTATGGTGCAAGGCGGCGGCTATGATAGCGAGTATCAGCCGCTGCCTACTTATAGCCCTGTGGTTAACGAATCCAACAATGGCTTAGCCAATGTGGTCGGCAGTATTGCCATGGCGCGCACTCAAGATCCCAACAGTGCCACTCGCCAGTTCTACATCAACTTTAGCGATAACAAATCCCTCAATGGTGGCCGTGCCGCCGGTTATACTGTCTTTGGTCAAGTCACGGCAGGCCAAGAGGTGTTAGATAAAATGGCTACCGTGCCCACCGGCATGAATTTAACGCTGCGCGCCCGCGACGTGCCCAAGCAAACTATAGTGTTGCAAAGTGTGCGCCGTTTAGACGCTAAGAGTGAAGCAAAGAATATGGCGACTCAGCCAAGTGCCTACTCGACTCAACAAGTTAAACAGTAAACCGATGACCGCCATTAAGGACGAAAAACCCAGCTGGACGCAACAACTCTCGATCTATACCGAGCGCCGGGTGCTCACCTTATTGGCACTCGGCTTCTCGGCTGGGTTGCCGTATTTATTGGTATTTGGCACCTTGTCGTTTTGGCTGCGCGAAGCCGATGTTAGCCGTACTAGCATTGGCTTTTTTAGTTGGGTAGCTCTGGCTTATGGGGTAAAAGTGCTGTGGGCGCCTTTGGTTGACCGACTGCGCTTGCCGATTTTGGCCAAGCTCATGGGGCGACGGCGCAGTTGGATGCTGCTTTCGCAGCTGATTATTATGGCGGCACTGGTCGGCATGGCCTACACAGACCCTAAAATACAGCTGGTGTATTTGGCGGTGTTTGCCTTGAGTGTGGCCTTGGCCTCTGCTACCCAAGACATAGTGATCGATGCCTATCGCATAGAAGCGGCCCCCGTGCATTTGCAAGGCGCGCTCGCCGCGGCCTATATGATGGGCTATCGGTTAGGCATGATCTTGGCCGGCGCCGGGGCGCTCGCCATCGCCGCTTGGGTGGGCTCTGATCTGGGCTATAGTCTGGTGGGGTGGCAAACCGCCTATCTGTGCATGGCGGGTTTTATGCTAGTGGGTGTATTCACTTGCCTGATACTGCATGAGCCAGACGTGGACTTACAAACCCAAGCCACCAGCCAAGCGCAACATTGTGCGCGGTTAATTGCCGCAGGTCGCTCGGTTAAAACCGCCAAAGCCCTGTCATTTTTGTACAGCGCCTTGGTGGCGCCCTTTCTCGACTTCTTTACGCGTTTTGGCAAACAAGCGCTGCTTATTTTAGCGCTGATAGCCTGTTATCGGGTGTCAGATGTGGTGATGGGCGTAATGGCCAATCCGTTTTACGTGGACATGGGCTTTAGCAAGTCACAAATTGCTACCGTGACTAAGGTGTATGGCGTCATCATGACCTTAGTCGGGGCGGCGTTGGGGGGCGTACTAGTGAGCCGTTTTGGCACACTGCGTATTCTGATGCTGGGCGCGGTATTAGCCGCCGCCACTAACTTAATGTTTGCACTCATAAGCCAATTTGGCCCAAATGTGCAGCTGTTAACTGCGATTATCTCTCTAGATAATCTCAGTGCGGGCATTGCTACAGCGGCTTTTATTGCCTATTTATCTAGCCTAACCAATGTGGCATTTTCCGCCACTCAATATGCCTTGTTCAGCTCAATTATGATGCTGTTCCCTAAGTTTTTGGCCGGTTTTTCCGGTATTGCCGTGGACGCCTTTGGCTATGCAGCCTTCTTTATCAGCACCGCCATCATTGGCCTGCCGGTACTCTGGCTAATTTGGCGAGTCGAAAAAGGCAATCAGAAGCTAGAAACTAGAAGCTAGCTGCCTGTCTCTTAGTCACAAGTCAGTAAAGCACGAAGATGCCATGGTTTGCCTCCGTCAACTCGCTTAAGCTGCCTCCATGCGGCGCTCGGCAAATGCCGTCCATGGCATTTGACGGTTAACTCCGACAATGCCCACGGCCTCTTCGGGTGATATTGAGCCAGCAGAGAGTACCAACACTAGCTTTGAGCCAAGTGGGAAGGTAGAGGGCGTCGGCTCAGCCGACCATCCGCGCCAAGGATGGCGCGGCTTGAGCTCCCATGGATAGGTTTACGGCGAGTCGGAGGAGCGGCGCGCTCTGCCTGACATCGCCATTAAGCACAACAAAAAGAGGTGACTAAGAGACAGCTTACCAGATTATAGCTGACGGCTTTCACTTATCCCCTCGGATGATGCTCTTGATGCAAGGCATTGAGTCTATGGGTGGCAACGTGGGTATAAATTTGCGTGGTGGATAAGTCGGAGTGACCAAGCAGCATTTGCACCACGCGCAAGTCGGCCCCGTGATTCAATAAATGCGTGGCAAAGGCATGGCGCAGCGTATGCGGCGACAAGTCATTGTTAATGCCAGCCCGCAGCGCGTAAATTTTGATGCGATGCCAAAAGGTTTGGCGAGTCATTTGCCGCGCGCGGCGCGATGGGAATACCACATCCGAGGGCTGCTCGCCCAACAAAAATGTGCGCGCTTCTTTTAAATAGCGCTCCAACCAATGCAGGGCTTCTTCGCCCATGGGCACAAGGCGCTCTTTATTGCCCTTGCCGGTGACGCGCACTAGCCCTTGGCGCAAGCTGATGCTTTCCATTGATAAGCTCACTAGCTCTGTCACGCGTAAACCCGTGGCATAAAGCAACTCCAACATGGCTTTATCGCGCAACTCTAATGGATCCGCCAC
>JAHLFI010000082.1 GCA_018883865.1 Candidatus Oceanisphaera merdipullorum | reverse complement strand
CCAACAATATAGGTTGCGCCAAGACGCCCACTGGCTGGCCGAACTGGCCGAGCGCTATCCGGGCTACTACGTCATACCCGAAGGCGGCAGCTGCCCGCGCGCCGTGCCCGGCGTGGGGGAGCTGTGGGCGGAGCTAGCATCTCAATTAACCTCACCGCCTGCGAGTGCGCTCTCTATATCAGTCTCAGCATCATTCTCTGATTCACCTTCAGTATCACTCTCGGCAACATCCCCCAGCGCTATCGATCAACTGATCTTACCGGTAGCCAGTGGCGGTACATTAGCCGGTTTAATTTCGACGCGTCCCGCACACAGTCGGCTCACCGCTTATGCAGTCTTAAAAGGCGCGGCGTGGTTACAAGATGAAGTCTGTGCTTTATATCCGCCAGCCGCCCAAGATAACGGCTGGCAATTAAGGCTGGAGCATAATGGCGGTGGCTATGCAAAATGCTCGGCATCCGATAAGGCTGAGATAACATTATTAAGCAAACAACTTAATCTGCCGCTCGAGCCTATTTACAGTGGCAAAGCCTTACTGGGATTATTTCGCGATATTGCCGCCGGCTACTATGCTCCCCACAGCCAATTGGTGTTCTTACACACAGGCGGACTGCAAGGTGCGCGCAGTAGTGAACTCTGCAAGCAGTGACTCAGCACGCTGGTGACTAAACAGATAATTGGCGGCCACTTATTAACACACCATTATCCTTCTTAACGGAAGGCTCAGGGTAAGCAAAGAAATACCCCTGCCCCGCATACACCCCCAGCTGTGATAAACACTGCCACTCTGCGCGGGTTTCTACACCCATGGCGATCACCTTTGTCTGACTGCCCTCGCTGTTACCAATTAAACTACTGACCGCCATTTGGTTAACGGCTTTAGTATCAATATCACGCACTAAGCTTGGGTGTATCTTCAGATAATCCAGTTGGTAGTCTTGTACATATTGAGTACTCACCACATCTTGCCCTGCATGATCCACCGCCAGCTGGCAACCTAAAGCTTTTAAGGCTCGCAGTGGTGCGATCAGTGATTGTGCATGCCGACTGACTTGAGCCTCAGAAAGATCAATCACCAACTTATTAAGTTGTGCCTTAGGCAGTTGCAGTAACTCCAAGACCAGCCAATATTGAAACTGCCGCTGCAATAAACTGCTCGCCGACACGTTAACCGCTAAGCTAGCACCTGGCTCAATATCCGGTAACAGCAACAATGCCTGAGAAATAATATTACGATCGAGCTGATTAAGCAGGCCACATTTTTCTGCCATCGGGAAAAATTGCCCTGCGGATAACTCGCGGCCTTGCTCATCTTGGATCCGCGCCAATAATTCATACATGATGGGCGCCTGATTAAGGCCGACATAAATACCTTGTCGATCGAGCTGAATGGTTTGTTGCGCCAACACACGTTCCAACAAGGCTCGCCAACGTACCGTGCCTTTACCCATGCTCTCTTCAGTCACGCCCTTGAAATAAATAAAATAGCCATCGCCCTCTTGCAACTCGGCACTGCGCAATGCCAGCTCGGCTTCTTCGTGTATTTGCAACAAGGGCTCACCAATTCGAAAACAAACGCCACCAATATAAATGGTGGGGTCCGTAATTTCTTCTGGCCAGTTAAGACGACGTAATAATTTCATTACTTGGCGAGCGGCCTCTTTGGCTTCACTTTCTACCGTATTAGGCAATAACAAGGCAAAGGTGGTACCGCTATAACGTGCCTGCAATGCGCCAGGTGTACCGCGCACAAAATGGCCTAAGTAAATAGAGGCAGACGTTAATAACTCATCACCATATTCATAACCAAAATGATAATTAATTTTTGCCAAGTCCTGTAATTCTACTAATAAGAGGGCGCCACCATGACATGCGGGATCATTTAACGCCGCCTCTAGGCGGTTATCAAAAAAGACTCGGTTACCAATACCCATTTTTTTATCAAAAAAAACATTAGCCCGCATAAAAGAGTCAAAGCGACTGCGCTCTTGGCCCGCGTCTTTAAGTGTCTGCAATAATTTATCCAGCGCTTGACTGGTGTGATGAGGCCATTCCAGCCGAGTATCATGAGCTAATGACCCCAGCTTATCTTGCAGTATGTATTGGCTGCGGATCTCTAATAACTCGAGACCACGAAATTGGCGGCGCAGCCAACGCAACATCCATAATGAGCCTATTAATACCAAGACTAAGGAGCCTAAGATGCCCGACAAGGCGGTAAAGGAATGATCGATATTATAAAAAGGAGGCCGCAATACTAGGTGTGCCGATAAGTTAGGCTCTGCTTCGAGTGGCGCCGAGTACTCCATCGTAAACACATCACCGACCGTCGCCGCCGCATCAATACGAGAAGAATTATAAACAGGGATGCCCTCCCGCAACACGGTAAAGTCGATAATACCGTTCACTTCCAAGATATGGGGCAGCCAAGCGTCTATCTTATCGAGTCTGGCGCCACTGGCTTGCCAGCCTTCATCGACCAGTCGAAAAACTGTGTCCACTTGGCGTTGCTGATATAAAGCCCCAATCTGATAAAAACTGGTTCCGGATCCAATCAGCACTATCACTACCGCCGTTAGTATACAGAGACTAATGGTGGTAATAAGCTGGTTTGTAAATTTCATACCCATCCTTGCATCACGCTTTTTGGCGCACGCTAACTTCCCTAAATTGCCACTCGTTACGGCTATCCTGAGTACCTTCAGGCCCGCCTGAGGCTACGCAGTATCCTAACCTAAAAAAATACTAACTTAATTATCTATACTTAAAAAGCGTAGCTTGGGGAGCAAAAATGAACCTTAACAACACTTGGTTACGGTTGTAGGTGTTCATCCAATCTTTTTGCAGATTACTGTCTCGCCTAAGCGGCGGTCAAGGCCTAGCCGCAACACAGTAGATTGACCCAAAGAGCACCCCTTTTTACGGCTAATCGACTTTTCACTTACCATACACTAGCGCTAGCTCCGCCCAATGAAAGTGATTGCAAACACACACCACTCAGCCTTAATGGCCATTTATCTTCATTCTGCATCCCGTTAAACACAGGCATAATTAATCCCCATGAACATATAGCAAAAATATAACCACTCCTCTTATGTCATCAAAATGTCGTCCGGCTTTGTGTTGGGAATGTGAGTGACGATATTCTCCCACGAGCATGCCGTTGTGCTCCACCCTTTAGGCACTGTCTTTATCCGCCTATTAATCTGAGTGCCACGCCCGTTATTTTTAACGATAACGCTGGCCATTGGCCGCATGAATGTTCGTCAGATCGGTAGATTGGGTGATAAAGTAATCCTTCATTATGCCGCCACCTTAGGCGATTAGATTTGGCAGGCATTTCGAACCTTACTGCTGTTTACCCGTACTGTTACATGGCCCTAGTGCTGCTGGTTATCGGCTATGGTTGTACTATAAAAATTAAGCTAAGCTCTTGGCGGTAGGGATTTTTAATCTGCCCTTAAATAAAATATTCACTAAGCACTAGCATCTGGAAACTTTATAACATGATAAATGAAACCGCCCCCCTAGTGCTTAACAGCTATTACACCCTGATTGCCGCCTCTATCGTCTTACTCATAGGTCGAGCATTAGTAACACGAGTGCGGATATTAAATGAATTAAATATTCCTGAGCCCGTAGTTGGCGGTTTACTGGCAGCCGGTCTGATCTTAATACTGCACCAAGTGAGTGGATTTTCCATCAGCATACAACACGGCATGCAAGAAGGATTTATGCTGATGTTTTTCGCCTCTATTGGTTTAAGCGCCGATTTTTCCAGACTCAGGGCCGGCGGTTTCCCGCTAATATTATTCACTGTGCTGGTCTGCATTTTTATCGTGCTACAAAACGTAGTCGGTATTAGTTTAGCGAGCATGCTTAACTTACCGCCGCTAAGTGGCTTAATAACTGGCTCTATTACCCTAGTCGGTGGCCATGGCACCGCTGTGGGTTGGGGCAAAGTATTAGAAGATGAATTTCATATTCAAGGCGCCACCGCCCTCGCGCTTGCTTGCGCTACCTTTGGTTTGGTCTGTGGGGGCTTGCTCGGTGGACCCGTAGCAAAACGTCTTATCAATAAGGTAAGCACGCCAAGTTCGGTAAAAATACAAGAAAAGTCCAACTTACATGCCACTTTCGACAGCCCCAAAGAAACGCGATTGATCACCCCCCTTTCGGCGATTGAAACCCTAGCAATGTTCGCGGCCTGTTTAGCGGGTGCTTCTTTTCTTACCGATATGATGGCGACTCATTTTGCCGACTCTAATCTACTCATCCCCACCTTTGTATGGGCCCTAGCCACTGGCGTTGTGGTGCGTAACATTCTATCCGGCGTGTTTCGGCTCGCTATTTTCGATCGCTGCGTCGATGTATTCGGAAACGTATCGCTGTCGCTTTTTTTAGCCATGGCATTATTAAGCTTAGAGTTATGGACCATTAAAGATCTGGCCTTGCCACTCGTGATAATTCTTTCAGTACAAGCCATTACCATGGTGCTCTATGCCTACTATGTGGTGTTTAGATGCATGGGGGCAGATTACGATGCGGTAGTACTGGCCAGTGGTTTTTGTGGTTTCGGCATGGGGGCCACGCCAACTGCGGTAGCGAATATGCAAGCCGTGACTTCTCGCTTTGGCCCTTCTTATAAGGCCTTCTTAATCGTGCCTATGGTAGGCGCATTTTTTGTGGATATTATTAATGCCTCAGTCTTATCAGTGATCACGTCTTTACCTTTTTTTCATTAAGACTCACTTCTAATATTAACGACTATTAACCGCTTATTTTTTATCACTGGCCAACACAAGAATATTGCTTAACCCATACGTGAATGCTAACTATTTACGATATTGACCATAAGTAAATGGCTAATCGACCTTATCGATTCTCGTCTAACTATTTCACTCTCACTAAAAATAAAGGCCTCGCTTTCGCGAGGCCTTACTAATTAACTAATCAAGGATATTGAACTCACCCCTTAGAAGGGGATGTCGTCATCGAAGTCCATCGGTGGTTCGTTGTAGCTTGGCGCTGGCGCTGGCGGGCTTTGAGGTGCCGCAGGCTTGTTCTGCTGACCGTAAGCTGGCTGGCCTTGAGGTGCAGACTGCTGTTGACCGCCTTGTGGGCCCCCCCAGTTGTCTTGGCCGCCTTGCTGAGGCGCCTGCTGGCTGCCCCAATTGCCTTGGCCGCCGCCTTGTTGCTGTTGACCACCTTGCTGCTGCCCACTCCAGCCGCCTTGCTGACCGCCGCTTTGGCCGCTACCTTGAGTGCGACCGCCCAACATTTGCATGCTGCCGCCCACATCGACCACGATTTCGGTGGTGTATCTATCTTGGCCGTCTTGGCCTTGCCATTTACGAGTTTGTAAGCGGCCTTCTACGTATATTTGGGAGCCTTTACGCAGATATTCGCCGACGATCTCCGCCAACTTGCCGAAGAACACCACGCGATGCCACTCGGTTTTCTCTTTCTGCTCGCCAGACTGCTTGTCACGCCAGGTTTCACTGGTGGCCAAGGTAATATTGGCTACCGCATTGCCATTCGGCATATAACGTATTTCAGGATCCTGACCCAAATGGCCGATCAGGATAACTTTATTGATGCCTCTATTGGCCATAACTCGCTCCGCACTTACAGATTAATTACAATTTTTGCTTGTTCTAATTCAAAAATATTGCCGTCCACCTTGAGGTAAGCCGATCCCTCTTCTGGGATGATCAAGGCTTCAAGCACGCCAGGTAAAGCTAACAGCTGTGCCAGCACATGCTCTCGACGTTCAGTGGTTTCTATACTAACACCTATGGGCAAAATATGAGATCTAACCTTGCTAACATTACTCATGCCTAAGGCGACCCAAAACCACAAACCCATGGCCACCGCCACCAGTAAAAACACGCCTACGCCGCCCAGATACTGGAACAAGACGCCGCCCAAGACGCCGCCTAAGAAGGCACCAAAAAACTGGCTCGTAGAATAAATGCCCATGGCAGTGCCTTTAGCACCGGCCGGTGCCAGCATGGATAAAAAGGCCGGTAGCGAAGCTTCCATAAAGTTAAAGGCCGTGAAATACAGCAACATCGCCAGCGCCAGTATGCCTATGTGCCCCTTGCCAAGAGCCATTAGTAGCAGTGCCGCCATCATCACTAGGATAGAGGCCTGAAAAAACTGCTTATTGAGATTACGGCGGGCACCAATAATCAGCACCGGCACTATTAATACAAACGACATCAGCAATACCGGCAGATATAGCCACCAGTGCTGTTCAGCGGCCAGTCCAGCATCGAGCAAGGTCAGCGGAAACGCCACAAACACAGCGGTGAGCGTTAAGTGCAACAGCATGATGCCAAAGTCGAGGCGCAGCAATTGCTTGTCTTTAAGTAAGCGACCGAATAATTCAGGCGCGGCGGTCACGTCGCGTATTTGCCCCTTATGCACCGGATCCGGCAACATAAAACGTACCATTATCATGCCGATCACCGCCAAAATAGCGGTGGTCCAAAATACGCCCGACAAGCCAAAGAAAGATGCCAATACTGGCCCCAGTACCATGGCGATCGCAAACGACAGCCCAATGCAGACACCGATAATGGCCATGGCCTTGGTGCGCTGCTCTTCACGGGTAATGTCGGCGGCCAGCGCCAAAATGGCACCGGCGATGGCGCCGGATCCTTGGATCACACGGCCTATGGCCACGCCGTATACAGAATCAGACATGGCCGCGATGACGGATCCTAGGGCAAATAAGGTTAAGCCCGCGTAGATCACAGGCTTGCGCCCAATGCGATCCGACAGCCAGCCGGCAGGAATTTGCAGCACGGCCTGGGTGAGGCCA
This sequence comes from Candidatus Oceanisphaera merdipullorum, assembly GCA_018883865.1. GTDB lineage: Bacteria > Pseudomonadota > Gammaproteobacteria > Enterobacterales > Aeromonadaceae > Oceanimonas > Oceanimonas merdipullorum. Next base: position 2,537 of record JAHLFI010000082.1, on the reverse strand, counting down.
TAGACGCCGATCACTATACCCACCCAGATAGGCGAGAAGCCGATTAAGTCTTTACCGTATAAGGCAAATATCGGCATTATCATAAACAAGCCGAGCATTCGCATGCCAAAGATACCCGCTAGGGTAAAGGACGCCCGCCGCTCGCGGGGACTAAAACCTTGCTCGTCGCTCATGGATCCTCTTGTGCCATCAATAACATGAAAGTTGCCTAGTTTAGCACGGAGCGACTGTCAATATTAATGCTTATTCACACTTGGCGGGCTATTGATCCAGTGCCATACTAGCCGATCGAATTTACAGTTAGGTGCAATTGCAGATGAAAAAGATCGAAGTACGCGGAGCCCGAACCCATAACCTAAAAAATATCAGCTTGGATTTACCAAGGGACAAACTGATAGTAATCACCGGCTTATCGGGTTCAGGCAAGTCTTCTCTCGCCTTCGATACTCTCTATGCAGAAGGCCAGCGCCGCTATGTGGAATCCTTGTCGGCTTATGCACGGCAGTTTCTGTCCTTGATGGAAAAACCCGATGTGGATCATATTGAAGGCTTATCGCCGGCGATTTCCATCGAGCAAAAGTCCACCTCTCATAATCCGCGCTCGACCGTGGGCACCATTACCGAAATTTACGATTATCTGCGCCTGCTGTTTGCTCGTGTGGGTGAGCCGCGCTGCCCCACGCACTCGCTGCCATTAACGGCGCAAACCGTCAGCCAGATGGTGGATAAGGTACTAGAGCAGCCTGAAGGCGAAAAGCTGATGCTGCTGGCTCCCGTAGTGCGAGATCGTAAAGGTGAGCACATTAAGTTGCTCGAAGGCTTAGCGGCGCAGGGCTTTATTCGTGCTCGGATCGACGGTGAAGTGTGCGATCTTTCGGATCCTCCGACGTTAGAGCTACAAAAGAAGCACACCATTGAAGTGGTGGTGGATCGCTTTAAGGTGCGCGACGATCTGCAACTGCGCTTAGCAGAGTCCTTTGAAACCGCACTCGAGCTCTCGGGCGGCATCGCCTCTGTGGTCTCCATGGACGGAGACAGCAATACCGAGCTGGTATTTTCTGCCAATTTCGCCTGCCCGCAATGTGGTTATTCCATTGCCGAGCTTGAGCCACGCATCTTCTCCTTTAATAACCCAGCCGGTGCCTGTGATACCTGTGATGGCTTAGGCGTGCAGCAGATCGTGGATCCTGAAAAAGTGATCAGTAATCCGGAGTTGAGTTTAGCGGGTGGTGCCATTAGAGGTTGGGATAAACGCAGCTATTACTATTACCAATTACTAAAGTCTTTGGCCGAACATTATCAGTTCGACTTAGAAGTACCGTATCAAGACTTGCCGCACGATATTCAACAAGCGGTGCTTTATGGCTCGGGCCGCACCAGCATCGACTTTAAATACATGAACGACCGCGGCGATGTGCTGGTACGTAAGCACCCCTTCGAGGGCATATTGCACAACATGGAGCGACGCTACCGCGAGACCGAGTCCAACTCGGTACGCGATGAACTGGGTAAATACCAAAGTAACCGCGCTTGCCCAACCTGTAGCGGCGCCCGCTTAAAAGAAGGCCCGCGTAACGTGTTTGTGGCGGATCATACCTTGCCACAAGTTGCAGACATGGCAATTGGTGATGCGCACGCCTTCTTCAGCAACATGGAGCTCACCGGCCAAAAAGCACAAATTGCCGAGAAGATTTTCAAGGAAATTTGCGCTCGCCTCGGCTTCTTGGTCAACGTGGGCCTAAATTATCTGACGCTCTCGCGCAGTGCCGATACCTTGTCTGGCGGTGAAGCTCAGCGTATTCGCTTGGCTAGCCAAATCGGCGCTGGGCTCGTGGGCGTCATGTATGTATTAGATGAGCCGAGCATTGGCCTGCATCAGCGGGATAATGAACGCTTACTGACCACCTTGGTACATCTGCGGGATATCGGCAATACGGTAATAGTGGTGGAGCATGACGAAGATGCCATTCTCGCCGCCGACTATGTGTTGGATATTGGGCCCGGTGCCGGTGTGCACGGCGGTTATATAGTGGCAGAAGGTACGCCCGCCGAGGTGATGGCCAACCCCAACTCCTTAACCGGCGCCTATTTGTCTGGCACCAAGTGCATTGCCATTCCTGAGCAACGCACGCCAACGGGTGAACACTGGCTAACCTTGAAGGGTGCCACTGGCAACAACTTACAAAACGTCGATCTCACCATACCTCTGGGCTTAATGACCTGCGTCACAGGCGTGTCCGGCTCAGGTAAATCTACCTTGATCAACAACACCCTATTCCCCATCGCGCATAGGGAGTTGAATAAGGCCACCATCAGCCAGCCAGCACCGTATCGCACCATAGAAGGCATGGAGAAGTTAGATAAGGTGGTGGATATCGACCAAAGCCCGATTGGCCGTACACCACGTTCTAACCCCGCCACCTATACCGGTATTTTTACGCCCATTCGCGAGCTTTTCGCCGCTACCCATGAGGCGCGTTCGCGCGGTTATAAGCCGGGCCGGTTCTCCTTTAACGTGAAAGGTGGTCGCTGTGAGG
>JAHLFI010000081.1 GCA_018883865.1 Candidatus Oceanisphaera merdipullorum | reverse complement strand
GCGAGTGCGATTTATTGGGCTTGGGCGTATCGGCAATCAGTATGCTGGGTGATGCTTACTCACAGAATCACAAAGACTTAAAAGAGTATTACGGCCAACTGGATGACTTAGGGCATGGTCAAGCCGTAGGTTACGCTTTAAATGAAGATGATTGCTTACGCCGAGACCTAATTAAAACGCTAATTTGTAACTTCGAGCTGGAATTTGCGCCACTCGAAGCCGAGTATCAAATTACCTTTGCCGATTACTTTCGAGAAGACCTTACGCTGCTACAAACGTTTATTGATGATGAACTGGTCACTCTGAGCGACACCCACATTAAGGTAACGTTAAAAGGTGAGCTGCTGATCCGCAATATCTGTATGTGCTTTGATGCGCACTTGCGCCGCGAAACTCGCATGCGTCAGTTTTCAAGAGTGATCTAAGAGCCAGGCCGTAAGCCATAAGCTTTAAGCTGGAAGAAAAACACCGAGCCCAAAGCTCGGTGTTTTTATGTGTGCATTTTGTTTAGCTGACTGCGGCCCTCAGGCGGCTTCTTTGCTCGACACTCATAAACGCCATTTCCAGCGCATTTTCTTGGCAACGGCGTACGTGTGCAACGGTTAAACCGGCGTCGCGGACGGCCTTGCCGTATTCGTGGCGCAGCTCTATGCCTTGTACCGCAGGATCGTCGGTATTTAAACAAACTCTAATATCCTGAGCCAAGAAGGTGTGCACAGGATGCTTGCTTAAATCGCTTACGGCACTGGTTTGCAGATTAGAGGTGAGACAGGATTCGATGCCAATCTTATGCTCAGCTAAGTAATGCAGCAAAGCCGGGTCGGTAATGGCGTTGACGCCGTGGCCGATGCGCTCGGCTCCTAAGTGGTTAATGGCTTGCCAAATACTCTGACTGCCGGCGGCTTCGCCAGCATGGACGGTAATACGCAGGCCCGCATCCCGTACTTTTTTAAAGTGTTCGACAAATAGCTCTCCCGGAAAACCCAGCTCATCGCCGGCTAGATCCATGGCCACTAATCTGTCTTGATAGGCCAAGCAGGCCGCCAGCTCTTGTTTACACGCGGCTGGCCAAAGGTGCGGCTCATAATGCCGATTAAGTTAACCGGTATACCAAAATCACGACTGCCTGCCGCTACGCCATCAAGCACGGCCTCCACTACGCCTTGTGGGTCTAGCTCGTGATGCATGGCCATGTAACTTGGGCTAAAGCGCAGCTCAGCATAATGGATACCGGCCAGATTCAAGTCTTCGACATTTTCATAAGCCAGCTGCCGGCAAGCATCGTAATTGCCCAATACTTTAACTCCCCAATCCAGTTTGGCCAGAAATGACAATAAGTCTGGCTCATTATCTTGTACCTGCACATGTGGTCTAAGCCCGGCTAAGGTCGTCGCAGGTAGCGCCATATTAAATTGCTGGCCCAACGCTAAGAGGGTGGCTAAGCGCATGTTGCCGTCTAAGTGGCGATGCAAGTCCAGTAACGGCAAACTGTGGTCAATCATATGTGGGCTCCTGATTAAGTACCGTAGAGTGCTTTACGCACTAGGGCTTGTTTATTCTTTAAGCTTACGCGTCAGCGTGTTGCGGCCCCAACCCAGTAATTTGGCGGCGGCTTGTTTATGGCCTTGACTGTGTTTGAGCGCGCATTCGATCAACAGCTGTTCTACTTCAGGCAATACATCCGTCAACAGCGCCTCCCGACCGTGGTTAAATTCTTGCTCGGCCCAACGTTGTAAGTGTAAGCGCCAATCTTGCACTTGCCCCTGTGCTGCGGCTGTAGGAGTACTGGGTGACAATAAAGTAGCGGGTACGGCTTGTAACTCTTCGGGTAGATCGCCGAGGAGTATTTCTTGGGCTGATGCCATCACAGTTAACCAGCGGCAGAGGTTTTCTAACTGGCGCACATTCCCCGGCCAAGGTAGGGTTTGCAGATACGCGACTGTGCTGGGATGCAGATTTTTTACCTCTACGCTCAGCTCACTCGCCGCTTGGGTAAGAAAATGCCGGGCTAGCTGCGGAATATCTTGCGCGCGCTCTTTAAGCGCTGGCATCAAGATGCGGATCACGTTGAGGCGATGGAATAGGTCTTCACGAAAATGACTCGTCGCCACCTTTAGCTCTAGGTCTTGATGGGTGGCGGCGATAATGCGCACATCGACTTTTAGCGCGACTTGGCCGCCGACCCGATAAAATTGACCGTCGGCCAGCACTCTTAATAAGCGTGTTTGCACCTCTAGCGGCATGTCGCCAATTTCATCGAGAAATAAGGTGCCGCCATGGGCTTGCTCGAAACGCCCTTGGCGCACACTGTTGGCACCCGTAAAGGCGCCTTTCTCATGACCAAATAGCTCTGACTCAATTAAGTCCCTAGGAATGGCCGCCATGTTTAAGGCGATAAAAGGCCGGTTGGCACGCGGGCTGTGTTTATGTAACGCCTTGGCTACCAGCTCTTTACCTGTGCCGCTTTGGCCATTGATAAGTACCGCAATGGAGGAGCGAGCTAGACGACCGATGGCGCGAAACACCGCCTGCATAGCCGGTGCTTCGCCTATCATTTGCGGCGTTGTGCTCTGTGCCGGCGGCGGGGTTGAGTTAAAAGCGCTGGCAGGTTGGGCGTGACTATGGGCGATGGCTTTACGAGCTAGGCTAATCGCCTGATCGATGTCAAAGGGCTTGGGTAAGTATTCAAAGGCACCCTGTTGGTAAGCCTGCACCGCGCTGTCCAGATCCGAATGGGCGGTCATAATAATCACTGGCAGATGAGGCACTTGCTGGTGAATGCGCGTTAACACAGCTAAGCCATCTAAACCCGGCATGCGAATATCTGATATCACCACGTGCGGCGCATCGTGCGCGATTAGGGCTTGTTCGAGTGCCGCCAATAAGCTGTGGCCATCGCTAAAACTTTGGCAGCTTAAACCGGCCGCCGCCATGGCTCGCTCCAATACCCAGCGAATGGCGCTGTCGTCATCCAGTATCCAGACTTGTTCCGTCATGAGTCAGTGCCTAGTTAAATAAGGATCTAAATTAGTCCCGCAGGGGCAGGTAAATAATAAATTCTGTGTGTCCGGGGCGGCTCAAAGTTTCGATGCGGCCATTATGTTGTTGAATAATATCTTGGGCCAGCGATAGGCCGAGGCCTGTTCCACCTTGGCGTCCCGTGACCATAGGATAAAATAAGGTCTCGCGTAATAATTCCAGGATACCTGGGCCATTGTCGATAATGCGGATCTCGGCGGCCTGACGATAGAGCTTTCCTTGCAACAATATTTGGTACGCGATACGAGTTTTCAGCACTATGCGTGCCGGCTCGTCACTGAGCTCCCGTGTATCTTCACTTAACGCTTGGGCGGCGTTGCGCACTATATTGAGCAGCGCCTGTTCTATTTGCTCCGCCTCCATCTCAAACTCGGGAATGCTGGGGTCATAGTCGCGCGCGAGCATTATTTGTGGCGGTAATTCGAGGGCCACCAGTTGGCGTACCCGCTCTAACACTGAGTGCACATTATCCGTTTGGCGCAGGCCCAGCCGTTGTGGGCCTAATAGACGGTCGACTAAGCTAGAGAGGCGATCGGCTTGGGCAATAATCAGTTGGGTAAATTCCTTAAGATCAGCGCGGTCTCGCTCCAGCTCTCGCTCTAACAATTGAGCCGCACCGCGCAGGCCACCCAATGGGTTTTTTATCTCATGAGCCAAGCCGCGCACTAGCTCCCGCGCCACTTGCTGTTGGGTACGTTGCTGTAGCTCTTGGCTAATTTTTTTTTGCTGATCTACCAGATGTACTTCTACTAAGGCCAAGCCAGGATCCCCGGCCAAAGGCGTCACTGTTACTTCTACCCAGCGCGGCTGGCCCTTGATGGCGAGCTGCACTTCACTGTCGGTAAAGCTTTGCTCTGTGCTAATGCAGTGGCGAATACGCGCTAAATCCAGCGAAATATCTAAGGCGAGATCAGTATCATGCAGGTGCAGGGCGCCATGTTGTAAACGTCGCGGGCTGAGCGACAACAATTGCTTGGCGGCAGCATTGACAAAATGCACCAGCAGCTCGGCATCAACCACTAACACACCTGTCAGTAAGTTATCCAAGATAGCTTGGGTTTCTAGTGGCAGCACTACTGAGGTAGGCGATGCAAAGATGTGAGGCATAAGGTAGTTTTTCGCTCGCGAGCCGGTTAAACGATTGCACCAGATTGGTGCGCTATTCTAAGCCCATTTTTCATTGCTGTCGTCGTGCTGTGGGCAAAAGGCGTATTTTTAGCCGCCATAAAAAAGCCAAGAAAAAGTTTGTCTGGCATAGGTAGCAAGAATATAATTAGCACGCTAATCAATTTGGAGGTGCGGATGAAAACCTTAGGCACGACGCTTTCTAGCTTAGTGCGCCTGTGGCGCGCCGTGAATGATGAAAGGTTAAAACCTTTAGGATTGACTCAAAGCCGCTGGATTACTTTGAGTCACCTAAAAGATGAAGATGGCATGCAACAGCACCAGTTGGCGCGTTTAGTGGGCGTTGAAAGCCCGTCATTAGTGCGCACTTTAGATGGTTTAGAGCAACTAGGCATAGTGGAACGCCGGCCTTGTGCCAATGACAGACGTGGCAAAACTGTGCATTTAACTGACACAGTAGACGAGCTAATGACCGCCATGGACAAGGTTCTAGTCGACACCCGAAACCAAGTGTTAGGCGGTTTAACTCCGCAGGAAATCGCTGATTTTACGCGTATAGCTGAACACATTAATGACAATTTGCAGCGGCTAACCGGGCATAAAGGCTAATTTTAATTGAGGTACAGATGACACCAGAGCAAAGCTTTAGCCGTTGGGTAAAGGTCGCCTTAACTGCTTTTTTCGTGCTGTTTGGCTATTTTTTGATTGTTGATAACTACCTGCCTATGACCACGGAAGCGCGCATTCAGCGCTACGTGACCCCAGTGTCGGCGCGGGTGTCAGGTCAAGTAAACCAAGTGTATGTAGTGAATAACCAAGAGGTAACGCCGGGGCAGGCCTTATTTTCATTGGATGACAGCGATTTTGCATTGGCGGTAGCGCGCAGCGAGCTGGCGCTGGCTCAAGCGCAATCTGAGCAAATAAAATCTCAGTCTGGTCTAGCCGAGCTAAAAGCCGAGCTACATCAAAGCGAGCTGCAAGCTACAGAGCAAGCTCGTGAGACGGCACGCATTGCCCGCTTATTTAAGCTGGGCCATATATCAAAGCAACAGCTGGATCAGGCCAATACCAAGGAAAGCCTAGCCCGTGAAGCCAGCGCAGTGTCTCGTGCCCGATTGCAAGAAGTGACACAAGCGCTTACCGGAGCCGGCATCATGGTACAGCAGGCCGAAGAGGCGCTGAATCAAGTCAAATTAGACTTAACACGTACCCAAGTGCTGGCAGAAACCGCGGGTCGTATCGGCAACTTGCAGTTGCGCCAAGGCCAGCATGCCAATGCCGGCCAACCGCTGTTGGCCTTGATCTCAGATCAAAGTTGGGTGAGTGCCGATCTACGTGAAAAAAGTCTGCGCCACGTGACGGGGGGCACCACAGTTGATGTGGTATTTGATGCGCTGCCCGGCGAAGTATTTAAGGGCCATGTGACAACTATCGACAGCGGTGTGCGCGAGGGCCAAGAGGCGGCAGACGGTTTACTGGTACAACCCATGAGCTCGGATCGCTGGGTGCGCGATGCGCAGCGGCTGCGCGCCAATATAGAACTGGATGAAAATTTCCCCGAGTTGGCGACCGGTGCTAAAGCCACTGTGCAGTTGTATCCGATTAATAACCCCATCCTAGATGCTATCGCTGTGATGCAAATCCACGTGGTCAGTGTGCTGCGCTACTTGTATTAAGCGATAGCATTAAGCGTAAGAGTTAAACATGAGTCTTGAGCACCGAGCGGAGAAGCAGCTATGGAATTAACACAGGATAAGCTGCGCATTTGTTTGCGTATCGGTTTTGCCAGTGGTACCGGCTTATTGCTCGCTAAGCTCATGAACTGGGATTTTGGCGTATTTTTTACCGTATATCCGATGCTGTTGCTGGGTATGGTGCCGGTCTTAAATCGCTTCGTGGCGTTGCAGTTTATTGGCTCGTCGTTATTGACCTCACTGGAAATAATGATCTTGCCCGGCTTGTTACATAATTGGCCGCCGGCCTTTACCATAGTGGTGTTTTGTTTATTCTTGGCCCGCTTTATGTGGATGGCCAAAGGCCCACTGCTGCTGTTTGGTGCCTGCGGCAGCGTGAGTTTGAGTATCATGCTGCACTTTTCTAGCTACCAGCATTTTGATCTTACCGATATGGCGCTGATGAATATTACGGCCTCGGTATTGTCGGTGGCGTTGGCCTATGTCGCCTATACCTTCTTGCCAAATAAAGATCCGTATGTGCCTAGGGTGATGCCGGTGAAAACCGCCAACATGATCCGCCATCAGGCATTATTGGGCGCGATTGTGGCCACGTTAAGTTTCACTATTTTTCAAACTTGGGACTTAGTTGATTCGCTGTCGGCGCAGGTGGCGACTGTGTTAGTGTTATTTCCGATGAACTTTATGGGCGCTGTGACCTCGGGCCGTCAGCGCTGTTTGGGCACCTTATTGGGTTGTGGACTCGCGCTGATGACTCAACTGTTGCTGTACAGCCATTATCATAATTTAGTGTTGCTCTGCCTATCATTTTGGCTGTGTGTCATGGTGTTTGCTCGCTGGCACGTGAAAGAAGGTGCGCCTGGGGTGGGTTTCGCCGGCTTAACGACGGTGGGGATCTTATTTGGTCAATATATAGCGCCAGATCACGACTTAGTGTATAGCGCCTTTTATCGCATGAGCTCAATGGTCGTCGCTATCTTATTGACGCTGTGTTGTGTGTATTTGGTGCATAAGGTGTTGAATCTGTTTCCCTCTACCCGTCATGAAATCTTGCCCTCTGGGCAGCCGTAGCCGGACCTTTCAGGTAGCTATAAGCCGTAAGCTTTAAGCGATCAGCCAATGAAAAATCTATCTTCAGCAGGGTTTAGGCAAGAGTAGTCGCACAAAATGATGGTGCGGTTTAAAAGAGGTCCAATGAATTGGAGCCTACAAAATATTAATCAATAAAAAACCCCGAGCTTTTGGCTCGGGGTTTTTTGTCTCAGCACTATTTCAGTACTTTCTTTAGCTGATAGCTTACCGCTTTGTTTAAACAGAATAGTAAAGATCGTATTCCAGCGGATGCACGGCCATGTTGATGGTTTTGGCTTCGGCGCGCTTCATTTTAATGAAGGCATCGATAAACTCATCGCTAAACACGCCGCCACGGGTTAAAAACTCGCGGTCTTCGTTCAAGCAATCCAGAGCATTGTCCAAAGAGGTGGCCACGGTTGGGATCTCGGCCGCTTCTTCGGGTGGCAAGTCATACAAGTCTTTATCCATGGCATCGCCAGGATGAATTTTGTTTTGAATACCGTCTAAAC